>DASQIQ010000169.1:0-2395 GCA_035631495.1 Micropepsaceae bacterium | reverse complement strand
GGACATTACGAAGGGGACACGCTCGTCATCGACACGATTGGCTTGAGCGACAAGACCACCGCCGATATTTACCGTACGCCGCATACCGACAAGATGCATGTCGTCGAACGCTGGCGGATCGTCGAGGGCGGTACGATGATGGAATCGGTCTTCACGGTGGACGACCCCGGCACGTTCTATCGTCCCTGGACCGCCATGCGGCGCTATCGGCGCGTGCAGCAGGAGCCGATTGAACAAATCTGCGCCGAGAACAACACGTCGAACATCTTCGATTATCACGTGCCGACGGCAGACAAGCCGGACTTTTGAGCGGAGGTGAGTTCATGGCGCAGCCGCGTTTGATGGTGGCGCTGTTGGTGGGTTCGGCGGCGCTTTCGCCGGCGCTGGGAGCGCAATCCGCGTCCGTCCCCGATTTCACCGGCCCGTGGGGCCGCAACATGTTCAATTTCGAGACGCCCGACGTTGGCCCGGCTCCAATCGTCAATTTAAGGCGGCAGGGCGCGGATGCCGGCCGCTCGGCCGCCGATGGCGATCCCATTCCGCTGGTCGGCGATTACAACAATCCCATCCTGAAGCCGGAAGCCGCGGCGGTGGTGAAGAAGTGGGGCGAATATTCCGAAAGCGGCCACGATAATCCCGACCCGTCCAACCAGTGCGGAGTCTATTCGCCGCCCTATCTGTTCGCGATGCAGCAGGGCATGCAGATGATTCAGAGGAAGGACGACATCGTCATCCTCTACACCCAGAACTCCCAGGTCCGGCATGTGCGCCTGAATGCAAGCCATCCGCGCAATCTGAAACCCACGCCGATGGGCGATTCCATCGGCCATTATGAGGGCGAGACGCTCGTTATCGACACGGTCGGCGTGAAGATCGAACCCTACACGGTGGTGGACAGGTTCGGCACGCCACAGAGCGAGGCCATGCATGTGGTCGAGCGCTACCGGCTGATCGGTGCGAAGGAGGCGCAGGAAGCACTGGACCGGCACGTGAAGACCGCCGGTACGACGGGCGCCATGGTTCCCGATCCCGCATACGACAAGGGGCTCAGGCTCGAACTGCGAATCGAGGACCCGAATGTTTTCACCGCCCCCTGGATGGCCAATGTCAGCTATCGACGCGTCATCCGCGGCTATAATGAGGGCGTCTGTGCCGAGAACAACGTCGACATGTTCCGCATGGGCGATCTCAAGCTCATACCCAGGGCGGACAAGCCGGATTTCTGAGTGACGCTCGCGCGTTGAAGCAGTGTGGCACGCCTTACCTGCCACACGAGCGTATTAACGCCGGCGTCTAAACCGTATCGGGCCGGTGCGCCTTCATGAACGAGCGTATCTGGCGCACCGCCACGGGAATCCGCTCCTTGGGCTCCTTCCACGGGAAGATGCTCACTTCGGCCTTGGGCGCGAGCATCGCAGCCTCCATCGCCACGGGGTAGGGATGCGGCGGGATGTCGTCGGGGAGGATCAGCACCGGCGTCTGGCAATTGCGCACGAAATCCCGCGTTACCGTGATCACGAAATCGGGGTTGTTGCGGTACATCTTGGTCAGGAATTTCTGCACCGTGTCCATCTTGATGTCCGGCCGGCGTTTCACCAGCGCGGGGCCCCAGGTCGTCATGTTGCCGTCGTAGAAGAGATCGCGCATGTCCGGACGCGACCCGCTCGGTTGCGCCAACACAGCGGCGACAACACGGTCGGGCGCGCGCTTCAACAGGTTCCAGATGAGGGGGCCGCCAATACAAAAGCCCATCACCATGAATTTGTTGACGCCCAAATGATCCAGCAGACCGAGTTGGTCGTCGGTATGAGAATCCTACGGCCGGTCGATGTCGAGCGGCCCGGTGGACTGGCCGTCATTGGCGTTGCGCAGGTCCATAGCGATGCAGCGGTACTCGCCCCGGAACTCCGCAATCGGGTTGAAGGGGCCGCGGATCAAGCCGGCCATCGTCGAGTTCAATCCGCCGCCGGCGATCAGCAATAACGGGAATCCGGAACCACCGGTGTCTTCATAATGGATGGGAACCGGGCCTTTCTCGTAGAAGGACGCGGGAACGTCTCTTTGCGCGGCCGGCGCAGCGAATACGCTAGGGGCTGCAGCCATCGCCGTTGCCGCGGCACCTGTTGCCAGTACCTTGCGTCTGGTCTTATCCATTGTCGGTAATCCTCCTCGATCAGAAATCCGCAACGGCCGCAGTCGGGACCTGCGCGTCCTCTTCAGTGCCGTATTTATGCGGGTTTTCGGCGCAGCCCTGTTCCGCCCATTCGAGCACCGGCTTGCCATAGGTCACGGTTGTGGACCATGGCGTCGTGAAGACGTTCGGATCATCGATCGTGATGAAAAGCTGCAGGTGCTTGCCTCGGTAACTGAGATCGATGGTCAGCGGGTTGGGGCG
>DASQIQ010000168.1:0-1504 GCA_035631495.1 Micropepsaceae bacterium | reverse complement strand
GCTTGGGGCACTGGCCTTTATTCCAGCGACATGGCCGCCGGCATGCGCGCGACGATAAAGTCGGTGCTGCGCCTCCCGTTCGGCGAAGATCGCATCGTGGATATGCTGTGCGACGGCGAACGCAAGGCGGCGAGTGATCCCAATGACGAGGAGCACACCGTCTTCTGGCTCGTGCTCGCCGACCAGTTCGAAAAGCGCGGCGTCGCCCACGCGGCAACGCGCGAGAAGGCAATTGCCATTATCGATCGCGGCGACGACCTTATGATGATGGAAAGGCTGGGCATGAAGTTGCGCGATTTGCGCAAACGCGGCGCGAAGCTCGCCGAGTTGCGGGCGCGTCTTTCCGCGGCGCCGCGGCTGTCCGAGCCCCGCTCGACGATCAAGGCGCCGCAGCCGTACGTTCTCGAAACCGGCGTCCTTTATGCCTGTCCGGTGGAGGGCAGCAGTTGCCTCAATCCCTATTTCAGCAAAAAACAGCTCGCGCAATGGCCCTTTGTTCCGGACGGATGGCGGCAGTTCGTCATTCTCGGTCGCGGGCGCGAATTCGATTATCTCGCCTGGTATCAGGCGCTCGTGTGCAAGAAGCCCGTGCGGGAAAAGCCGCAGCTTGCCGACGCCGGCGCCGATCTCTGGTGGGAGCTCGACACGCCCAAGACGTGCCCACAAAGCCATTTCGATCGCCTGAGAATTGCAGCGATTGGCAGATTGCCGATCGACATGGAAAAGGCGCGGGCGCGATTCGCCAAAACGAGCCGACCGGGCGTCGTCTCTCTCGGCTGGGGCGGCGGCTGGGGGGCGATCAATGACATCACCATCGCCGACTGCATGAACCCTTCCAGCCACGATTGGCACCGATGGTATGAGCCGCGGGGCCTCGTTCCAGAGGAGGGGCCGACCATCATGCGGAATCTGGGAGAATTGTTGGAATAAAGCGAGCCAAGTTCCGCTTGGGCCCATCGGTATCCATTCTCTGAAACCAACATCGAATTTCGACCTGTCGGGCCATCATGATGACGGACAGCGCCAGCACGAACGCACATGCGGAACGTGTCCGCAACATCGATACCGACACGACACTCGGACTCGATCCCTGGCGTCCTTTGCCCGAAGCCTGCCGGGCGCTTTGCGTCCAGAAGCCGAAGACCGATCTGGACCTGCAGCGGATCGGCAAACTCTGGAACGGCCGGCGCGATGTCGAACTGCGGCTGTTGGGATACGCCGTCGAGGATTTCGAATTGCTGCGCCACTTTCCCGGCCTGGAGCGCCTTAATGTGCAAGTTCCCATCGTCAGGAATATCGACGGCTTGCGCCATGTTGCGAACAGCCTGAAAGAATTTGCGCTCGCCAATACCACAGTCCGCTTTTCGCTTCGCCCGATTGCAAGCTGCACGAATCTCGAATCGCTTCACCTCCAGCGTCAGCAGAAGGATTTTCACGAGCTGCGTTCGCTTACCGGCCTCCGTTATGTCGGGCTCTCCGGCATATCGTTGCCGGATCTTTCGGC
>DASQIQ010000167.1:0-11548 GCA_035631495.1 Micropepsaceae bacterium | reverse complement strand
AAGGGCCGCGGATGATAGGAAGAGGCGGAAGACGCGGCAAGGCTTTCTGAAATGGCAGCTGAGCCAAAGGATATCAAGCATGCGTAGGCTATTGGCCGGCAACTGGAAGATGAATGGGCTCCGGGCCTCTCTGGCGGAAATCCGGGCCCTGAATCGCGGTCTCGCCGAGACGCCGCCACGGGCCGACATCCTGGTCTGTCTACCGGCCACACTGATCGCGCAAGCGGCGAAGGCGGTCGAAGGCGGCCCTGTCGCGATTGGCGGCCAGGACTGTCACCCCTTAGCTTCGGGCGCTTTTACCGGGGATATCTCGGCGGAGATGCTTCGCGACGCGGGGGCGACGGCGGTCATCTTGGGCCATTCCGAGCGCCGCCTCTATCACGGAGAAGCCGATTCGTTGATTGCAGCCAAGGTCAAGGCCGCCCAACGCGCCGGTCTGACGGCCATTCTCTGCGTCGGTGAAAGCGAAACGCAGCGCAAACAAGGCCAGGCCGGAGAGGTTGTTGCCGCTCAGCTTGAGGCGTGCGTGCCCGCCGAGATCGCCGTTTCGGATCTGGTCGTGGCGTATGAGCCGATCTGGGCGATTGGCACCGGAAAAACGCCGCGCGCGCCCGAAATCGCCCAGATGCATGGGGCCGTCCGGGCCCTGTTGACGAAGAGGTTCGGTGTTCCGGGGGCAGAAATTCGCATCCTTTACGGGGGATCCGTGAAACCGGAAAACGGCGCGGAAGTCCTCGCGCTTCCCAATGTTGACGGCGCCCTCATCGGCGGGGCGAGTGTCAAGGCGGCGGATTTTCTTGCGATCATCCGCGCAGCGCCGGGGCATTGAGCGGAGGCTCTAGCAGAGCCCGTCCGGGCCCGGCAGCATCGATAATTCCGAACCCCCAAAACGTTTAAAATTTTCGAGAATTGCCCCACCTCGGCTTAAATCGGCCCATGCTACCCGTGTTGGCGGAGCTGGGAATTTGATGCAAATGAACCGCCTTCACGAAACCGCTTCGACGCTGATCTATGACCCCATTGGGCCAAACCGTATCGCGACCCGCGCGTCGCTTCATTCGGTCGGCTTTCGCAGGGTCGAACTGGCCCCCTCTCTCGATGTTCTTCGCGACCGTCTAAAGCTGCGCTGGCCCGACGTGCTGCTAGTCGAAGTGGCGGGCAGCGAGAACGAGGTCTGTGAGTTGGTGCAGCACGTGCGCCAAGGCACGTTGGGCGACAATCCCTTTATCGTGATCATTGTCACCACATGGCGCCGGGACGGCGCGATCGTGGGCCAGGTGCTGAATTCGGGTGCCGACGATCTGATCGCGCGGCCCGTCTCCGCCCATGTGCTGGGGGAACGCGTCAAAGCGTTTGCCGACCGGCGCAAGAGTTTCGTGGTGACGATGGATTACATCGGTCCAGACCGGCGCCGCGAGCCGAGAGGCAAGGGGGCGGAATGCGTCGAAGTTCCCAATCCCCTGAGCATCAGGGCGACGCCAAACCTCAGCGAAGAGGCTGGCGACCGTCAAATCGCGGCTGCGATTCGGCGCGGTAAGGAGACGCTGGACGCGCAGAAAACGCGGCGTGATGCGGTGCAACTCTGCTTGCAATGGCGAATGCTGGAACAGCGCGTGCCCGGCGCCCGCGATTTTCGTGAGATCTTGCCGCGCATCAATCGTTTGGCCTTTGGCATGAAGCAGCGGCTAGGCGACGCGGAGGCGCGCGAATATTGCAACGCCGTCGGGCGCTCGGTCGACGGCCTGATCGCGTTGGTCGATAAAGCGGGCCAGGACGGGTCCACGATCGACTGCCGGCCGGTGCTGCATGGGCTTGGCCAGTCCGCTATGGCGCTCGGCCGAATGTTTGCGCCCGACGAGGTGGAGCCGGGCCGGCTGGTCGAGCTCGACATGATCATGGCCTCCCGGCACGCCCCGCCCGAGGCGGCATAACCCGGGGCAAAATACCCGCCGAATGTCGAACGATTCGGCCAGTCCCTAGTGTCCCGATTCCGAAATTCGCACGATCTCGATATCGTGTTTTTTGTGAATTTCGGAATCGAAGAACACTAGCAACTCATTGATTCCTAGTGTCGTTTCGGTTTCGAAGTTCGCCCGGAGCCCGATATTTAAATAATGCGAATTGCGAAACCACGACACTAGGGGCTTTGCGATTTCTATTTGCCGAGCCCTGCTTTTCGTCTATTGACGCGGAGCTTCGGCACCTCGATATCCCGCAAACCTTCTGGAACCCGTCACCCGGCATCTCATGCAAGCGGTATTGATCATCATTCACCTTATTGTCGCGATCTCGCTGATCTGCGTCGTGTTGCTGCAGCGCTCGGAGGGCGGCGCACTGGGCATGGGGGGCGGTGGCTCCGGAATCGGCGGTTTGTTCTCGCCGCGCGGGGCGGCCAGCACGCTGACGCGAACCACGGCCATCCTCGGTCTGGTGTTTTTTATCACCAGCATGTCGCTGACGTTGCTTTCGCTTGGCGCGAGGCAACCCACTTCGATTCTCAATCAGGTCGCCCCCGGAACGGCCGCGCCGGCCAATACCAAAGCGCCACCCACTTTGCCCTCCCGCGCCCCCACGGCGCCACCGACCCTTCCGAGTGCCAATCCGGCGGCTCCCGCCGCGCCTGCGCTTCCCGCTGTCCCGCCAACCCGCTGAGTCGCCGCGCCGCAAGGGGTTTACTCCCGATGAATCTGTTGGTTGGGGCGTGAAAGCGCTTGAGCGGGGCCTGCCATTCGGTCATGGTGCAATTCCATGGCGCGGTTGATCTTCATAACCGGCGGCGTGGTCTCTTCCCTAGGAAAAGGCTTGGCTTCCGCGGCTCTTGGCGCGCTTTTGCAAGCGCGCGGCTACACCGTCCGTTTGCGAAAGCTGGATCCTTATTTGAATGTCGATCCGGGAACGATGAGCCCCTATCAGCACGGGGAAGTCTACGTCACCGATGACGGCGCGGAGACCGATCTCGATCTTGGCCATTACGAGCGCTTCACGGGCGTGGCGTCCTCAAGATCGGATAATGTCACCGCCGGGCGCATCTATCAGGGCATCATCGCCAAGGAACGGCAGGGGCTTTATCTCGGCGGCACCGTCCAGGTGATCCCGCATGTCACCGACGCCATCAAGGAATTCGTCATGGCGGGGCATGACGAGGTCGACTTCCTGCTCTGCGAGATTGGCGGTACCGTCGGCGACATCGAAGGTCTGCCTTTCTTCGAGGCGATCCGCCAGCTCGGCAATGAGCTTGGACCCGAACGGTCCGCTTTCGTGCATTTGACGCTGGTGCCCTTCATCACATCGGCAGGCGAGCTGAAGACCAAACCCACGCAGCACTCTGTGAAGGAATTGCGCAGCATCGGCATTCAGCCCGACATTCTGCTCTGCCGTTCCGACAGGGAGATTCCGCGCGAAGACAGGCGAAAGATCGCGCTCTTCTGCAATGTCAGGCCCGAACGGGTCATTCCGGCGATGAATTTGGAGACGATCTATGACGCGCCCATCCGCTACCACGAGGAAGGTTTCGACACCGAAGTGCTGAATGTTTTCAACATCAAGGATCCACCGCCCCTCGATCTTTCGCGCTGGCGCTCGGTGGTGGAGCGTGTGTTGAAACCGGAAGGCGAGGTCAAAATCGCCGTTGTGGGCAAATACATGCAGGTCAAGGATTCCTACAAATCCTTGATCGAAGCCCTCATTCACGGCGGTTTGGCGAACAATGTCCGCGTCGATGTCAAATGGATCGAGTCCGAGGTCTTCGAGAAGGATGAGGCCGCGGTCTACCTTGAGGACCGCAACGGCATATTGGTGCCGGGTGGCTTCGGCGAACGCGGCACGGAAGGAAAGATCGAGGCAGTGAAGTTCGCACGCGAACGCGAAGTGCCGTTTTTCGGAATCTGCTTCGGCATGCAAATGGCGGTGATCGAGGCCGCGCGCAACCTGGCCGGGCTCAAGGGCGCCGGTTCCACGGAATTCGGGCAGCCGCGGCATCCGGTCATTGCACTGATGACCGAATGGGTCAAAGGCAACAAGCTCGAGCGGCGCGACGAAGAGAGCGACCTCGGCGGCAGCATGCGCGTCGGCGCCTATGAGGCCGTGCTCAAGCCGGGAAGCCGCGTTGCGGAGATCTATGGCTCGACTTCGATTTCCGAGCGTCATCGTCACCGTTACGAGGTCAATATCGGTTACAAACGGCAATTGGAGGAGCACGGCTTGGTGTTCTCCGGGCTGTCACCCGATGGCGTCCTGCCCGAAATCATCGAAATTCCGGATCACCCTTGGTTCATCGGCGTGCAGTTCCATCCGGAGCTGAAATCGAAACCCCTTGACCCGCATCCGCTGTTCGCTTCCTTCATTGGCGCGGCAGTGCAGAAATCGAGGTTGGTGTGATGGCTCGCGACGAGGATGCTGCTCTGTTCAATACGTTAAGGCAGGTGTCGACGGATTCCGTAGCCGGGGTGCTGCTGAAGAAGGGTCTTTTCAATCAGTGGGTGCGTGGGCCCATGCCGATGCGGCTTGATTTTCCGCGCATCGTGGGCCGCGCCTTCACGATGCGGTTTATCCCTTTGCGTGAAGACGTTCCGGGCGCGCTTGCCAAGAAACTTCCCGTCAATCGCGATGCGGTGGAGGTCATGCCGCCCGGATGTATCGCCGTTGCGGATGCGCGCGGAACGCGGGACGCCGCAACCTTCGGCGACATCGTGGTGACGCGCATGGCCAAGCGCGGCGTTACCGGCATCGTCACCGATGGGGCCGTGCGCGATCGCATGGGTCTGATCGCATCCAAGCTTCCGATTTGGATGAACGGGATCACGGCGCCGCCGCCAGGCGCGCGCCTGATGCTTGCGGCCTGGCAGGAACCTATCGCCTGCGGCGGAGTCGCCGTCTTTCCCGACGATATCGTGATCGCCGATGCCGATGGTGTGGTGATCATTCCCGCAGGACTTGCCGACGAGGTGGCATCCAAGGGTTCCGAGCAAGAGCGGATCGACGAATGGCAGCTGGCGCAGATCAACCGGGGCGTCAGCCTTTCCGATCTCACTCCGATGCCGGAGGGCAATATGAAAACGACCGCGAAACACTGAATGACATGACCGAACCCAATCCCGTGGTCCGCGTCGGCTCGGTCGAGATCGGCAACAAAAAGCCGCTCTCGATCATCGCCGGACCCTGCGCGCTGGAATCGCGCGACCATGCGCTCGAGATGGCCTCGGCGCTGAAGGAGATCACGGCCAAGGCCGGTGTCGGGTTCGTCTATAAGACGAGCTTCGACAAAGCCAACCGCACCAGTGCCAATTCCGTGCGGGGTCTGGGGATCGAGCTGGCGCTCCCCATCTTTGCGGAAATTCGCGAGCGCATCGGCGTACCCGTGCTGACCGACGTTCATGAACGCGAACAATGCGCAGCTGTCGCCGAAGCGGTGGACGTGTTGCAGATACCCGCGTTCCTTTGCCGGCAGACCGACCTCTTGGTGGCCGCCGCCGAGACGGGCCGCGTCGTCAATGTGAAGAAGGGCCAATTTCTGGCGCCATGGGACATGAAGAATGTCGTCGCCAAAGTGACCGGTGCCGGCAATCCCAACGTGCTCGTCACCGAGCGCGGTGTTTCCTTCGGATACAACACGCTCGTCTCCGACATGCGCGCGCTGCCCATTCTTGCTTCGCTCGGCGCGCCGGTGGTGTTCGACGCCACCCATTCGGTACAGCAGCCGGGCGGCCAGGGCACAAGCTCGGGCGGTGAGCGCGATATGGTCCCGGTGCTCGCGCGCGCGGCCGTCGCCATCGGCGTCGCGGCGGTCTTCATGGAGACCCATCAGGATCCGGACCGCGCGCCCTCCGACGGGCCAAACATGTTGAAACTCAAAGACTTGCCCGCGCTCCTTGCTGAGCTGGTTGAGCTTGATCGGATCGCAAAGCGGCGCGCTGCGCTTTCATCATGACGACCGAGCTCTGGTTGCTGGTTGCGGCTGTGCTCCTCGGCTTCGCTCAGATCATCTTGCAGGCGCAGAGCATGAATATGCAGCGCGGCTATCGCTGGAACGCCGGGCCTCGCGATGAGGTTCTTCCCCCTTTGACGGGTATCGCCGGACGCCTCAATCGCGCGCTGCGGAATTTCCTCGAAACCTTCCCGCTATTCGCCGCTGCCGTTCTGATTGCGGCCGTGGCCAATATTCACAATGGCCTGACGCTCTGGGGCGCTTGGCTCTATGTGCTGGGGCGCATTGTCTATGTTCCGCTCTATGCGTTCGGCGTGCGCTATGTGCGCTCGCTGGCGTGGAACGTCGCGGTGCTGGGGATTTTCCTGATCCTCAGCGGAATCGCGCGCGGCGTTACGTAAGTCCGATCACCGACAGCACGAAAAGACCGAGCAGAGCCAAAAATCCAAGTCCCACGCCGGGCCCGCGCATTTGCGCGTTGGCCTGCGCATAGCCGATCGCGTAGATGATCCGGCTCACCACCCAGATGACGCCTAGCCAGAACGGCAACTGGCCGCCGTAAAACACGCTCGCGATCCACAGGAAGGGAATCATCAGCACCAAATTCTCGACCGTGTTGATGTGCGTGCGATGCGCGCGTTCGAATTGCGGATGTCCCACCACGGCTGGCGCTTCGATCTTGTGCTTGCCCCGGAGGTAACCGGTCCAGCCGCCCATCGCCATGGTGAGCAGGCAGGCCAGAATGGTGTCGACGGCGGCAAGATAATAGGCAAGCGGCATATGGATCCCCCCGGATTGAGCCGACTGGTGAAAGCTTAACCGGTTTTTCTCTTCGGGTCCTGCTTGGCTTGATGCCTATCGGGCCATCGCCTAGAAGGTCGAGGGTTCTGGGCCCGGAGCTTTGCATGACCGCCATTGTTGACATCGTCGCGCGGGAAATTCTCGACAGCCGCGGCAATCCGACGGTGGAGGTGGATGTCCGGCTTGAGGGTGGGGCATCGGGCCGCGCCGCTGTGCCGTCAGGCGCTTCGACGGGCGCGCATGAGGCGCATGAATTGCGCGACGGGGACGCCCGTTATGGCGGCAAGGGCGTCCTTAAAGCCGTCGATGCGGTGAATGGCGAAATCTTCGATGCCATAGCCGGCATGGATGCCGAGGACCAGGTGCGGCTGGACGCGCTCATGTGCTCGCTCGACGGAACCCCAAACAAGAGCCGGCTCGGAGCAAATGCGATCCTTGGTGTCTCTCTGGCGCTGGCCAAGGCCGCGGCGGCAGCTTCGGGTCTGCCTCTGTACCGATACATCGGAGGGCCCAAGGCACAGACTCTTCCCGTTCCCCTGATGAACATCGTCAATGGTGGAGCGCATGCGGACAATCCGATCGATTTCCAGGAATTCATGATCATGCCAGTCGGCGCGCCTCGCTATGGCGAGGCGCTGCGCGCCGGGGCGGAGATTTTTCATGCGCTGAGGAAGGCGCTGAAGGATGCAGGACACAACACCAATGTGGGCGACGAGGGCGGTTTCGCGCCCAATCTTAGAAGCGCGGATGAAGCGCTCTCCTTCATCCTGCGCGCCATCGAGAAGGCGGGATACCGGCCCGGCGACGAAATCGTGCTCGCGCTCGATGCCGCGTCCACCGAATTCTTCAAGAAAGGCCGGTATGTGCTCGAGGGTGAAGGAAAAACTCTCGATGCCGCGGCGATGGTGAAATTCTATCAGGACCTCTGTGCGCGCTATCCGATCGTCTCCATCGAGGACGGCATGGCCGAGGACGATTGGGAGGGCTGGGCTCAGCTGACCAAGGCTCTTGGCAAGAAGGTGCAGCTCGTGGGCGATGATCTCTTTGTCACCAACACCGCTCGTCTGAAGGAGGGCATCAGCAAGGGTGTCGCCAATGCCATCCTCGTCAAGGTCAATCAGATCGGCACGCTCTCCGAGACGCTCGATGCGGTTGATACCGCTCATCGCGCCGCCTATCGCGCGGTGATGTCGCATCGTTCGGGAGAGACCGAGGATGCCACGATCGCCGACCTTGCCGTCGCCACCAATTGCGGACAGATCAAGACGGGCTCTTTGTCACGCTCCGACCGGCTGGCGAAATACAACCAGCTGTTGCGCATCGAGGACGAGCTGGGCGATCAGGCGATCTATGCGGGGCGCTCAGTACTGCGGGCGTGAATTCCACGGGCCATGTCCTTGTGATAGAACTCATTGTTCAGATTTTTTCGATGGGAGCCGCCGATGAAACATGCCGTTCGCATTGCGCTTTTTGCCGCCGCGCTTTCTGCCTCTACCGCCATCGGGGGGCAATCCTTCGCGCAGATCAATGCGCAAAGGGCAAAAGTCGCGCCCGATGAAAAGGCGGCCATCGCGCTGGCGGAAAAGGCAGCGCTTCCGATGATCGGGGGCGAAGACAAGCTTGCCGCGGCGCGGCCCTTCAGGGCGACAGGGCATGGCGACATCTGGCTGGTGATTTCGCAACCGATATTGCCGCCTAAGCAGGGTTCCACAAACAAACGGGCCGTTGTCGTGCAGCTAAGTGCGGAAACCGGCGAGATTCTGGACCTCGATACCGCGGAATAGGCCGCGCCGAATGGCGGCCACAATTGTCATTCTGCGGCCTGGGTCTTATGCTTACTTTCAACTGCGGTCGGTCCTGCGACACGCATCTACCGCTTTCGGGAGGGTTCTCATGAAATATGCTCTGATCGGATTGCTTATGCTTGGCGCCGCGCCGGCCGCTCTGGCCGCCGAAAATCCGCCGAATATTCCCTTCGACGGGGACGTGAACTTCATAAAGATGCCCAATGACATGAATCTCGGCGAAGTGTCGGGCGTCGCGGTCAATTCTCAGGGGCATGTGTTCGTCTTCCATCGCGGAACCACGGACGGACCCGCTTATGGCGCGCGCGCGGCCCAACTTCTGGAATTCGACCAAAACGGCAATTACGTCCGCGAAATCGGCAAGAATCTTTACGCCTGGTCCTTCGCGCATACCGTGCGCATCGACCGGCAGGACAACATCTGGATCGCCGACAAGGGCTCGGACATGGTGGTGAAGTTCACCCCCCAGGGCAGGCCCGTGATGATGCTGGGCCGCAAGCCCGAAGCATCGGACGAGGGCGCTCATCCGCTTGAGCATCCCAATCCGCCGCTTCCCGCCGTCGATGGCCTGTTCCGTCAGGTCACCGACATGACATGGGATGCCGCCGGCAACACCTATATCAGCGACGGCTATATCAATTCGCGCGTCGCGAAATACGACAAGGACGGCAATTGGCTGATGCAGTGGGGCGACCGCGGCACCGAGCCGGGCAAAATGAACACCCCGCACACCATTGCTTCCGATGCGCAGGGTAACATCTATGTCGGCGACCGCGGCAATGCCCGCATCCAAGTGTTCGACGGCACCGGCAAAGTGCTGCGCGTCATGAAGATCGACGTGACGGCGCCTCCGGGCAGCAAAGCGCTTATCGGGAACACGCCCACGCCCAACAGCTCGGGCGGCTATGGCAATGTTCAAACGCAGGCTCCGGGTGCGCCCTGGGCGCTCTGCATCACGCCGGGCCCCAATCAGGTGCTTTACAGCTCAGACGCTTTCCCGGGCCGTATCTACAAATTGACGCTTGACGGCAAAGTGCTGGGCATGATCGGCGGCGGCGGACGCATCCAAGGCAAATTCGGCTGGATCCACGAGATCGCCTGCCCGAACGAGAACACGCTCTATGTCGGCGAGCTGCTGAATTGGCGCGTGCAGAAGCTCACTCTGCATCCCACGCCGCAACAGCGCGCGGACGCCAAATAGCGGCGCTTGCGCTGGTTTTTTCAAAAGCCAGGGCGCGCGCCCTGGCTTTTGTTTTGACGGGAAACGAACCATGGCTTCGAAACCGATCGCGCTCGTTGCGGCCGATGCCGCGCCTCGTAAAGCCAAGAGCAATTATCCGGAAAAATTCGCCTCGCGGCTGGGCGAGCGGGTGAAGCGGCCGCTCGGCGATCCGTTCGGGCTGACGATCTTCGGCGTCAATATCACAACTTTGCCACGGGGCGCGATGTCGGCGTTGAGGCACGCGCACACCAAACAGGACGAGTTCATCTATATCCTTGAAGGCACGCCCACGCTGATCACCGATTCGGGCGAGACGATACTGAAACCGGGCATGTGCGCAGGGTTCAAAGCCGGCAGCGGCGATGCGCACCATCTTGTGAACCGAAGCCAGGAGGACGTGCTGTATTTGGAGGTCGGCGACCGGACGCTCGGCGATGAAGTCCACTATCCCGATGACGACATCGTAGCGGTGAAAACGCCGGACGGTACGCGCAAGTTCACCCGCAAGGACGGAACACCGTACTGAAATTCCACTGGTGCACGAATTTGCTTGCTCGCAGAATCCGAATATGATTCCGTGCTTGATCATGCGAATACATCGACGCATCGGCCGAAACGTCGGATACATCCTGCTTCCTGCGATTTGTTGCGCGGTGAGCGGCTATTTTGGCTATAGCTTCTTCTTCGGCGACCGCGGGCTCTTGGCTTGGCGCCAGACTCAGGACCAGCTCGCCGTGGCCAAACGCGACCTCGCGGACGTCCGAACCAAGCGCGAAGCGCTGCAGCATCGCATCTCGCTCCTCGACGGCAAGGCCATCGATCCCGATCTGCTTGAGGAGGTCGCCCGCGGCGTGCTGCTTGAGTCGCGCTCGGACGAGGTAGCGGTCCCGCGCGAAAAGCGTTAGGATTCCTGGGAGTTAAGTTCGGCCTTGCCAAGGGCAATTCACCCTTGTCATAAGGCGCGTCCGGTCGCGGCCGGAAGTAGCAAAGCCACAGGGTGAGATATGGCGCGCGCGGAAGCGACGGCGGCCGCAGGGAGTGAAAGCGAACTCGGGCCGGCGGACGGGAAGCTCTTAGAGCCGGCCGCCCTCGAACGCCTCAGAAAATTCTATCGCGACATGCTCCTGATTCGGCGCTTCGAAGAGAAGGCCGGACAATTATACGGCATGGGCCTGATCGGCGGATTCTGCCACCTCTATATCGGTCAGGAGGCGGTTGTTGTCGGCATGCAGGCGACGCTGCAGCCCACCGACCAGGTGATTACCACCTATCGTGACCACGGTCACATGCTGGCTTGCGGGATGGAGCCATCGGGCGTGATGGCCGAACTGACGGGCCGCGCGACCGGTTACTCCAAAGGCAAGGGCGGCTCCATGCACATGTTCAGCCGCGAGAAGAATTTCTTCGGCGGACATGGCATCGTCGGCGCCAATGTGCCGATCGGCACGGGTCTCGCCTTCGCAAACCGCTATCGTGGGAACGGCGCGGTCTGTCTCACCTATTTTGGCGATGGCGCCGCCAATCAGGGGCAAGTGTTCGAATCCTTCAACATGGCGGAGCTGTGGAAGCTTCCCGTCGTCTACGTCATCGAAAACAACCAATATGCGATGGGTACGGCGGTCGACCGTTCCACGTCCGAAATCCATCTCTTCAAGGGGGGCGCAGCGCAGAACGTTCCGGGCGAAGCGGTGGATGGCATGGACGTCGAAGCTGTTTATGCCGCCGGCCAGAAGGCTGTCGCCTGGGCCCGCGAGGGCAAGGGGCCGTATATCCTGGAAATGAAGACCTATCGCTATC
>DASQIQ010000166.1:0-2767 GCA_035631495.1 Micropepsaceae bacterium | reverse complement strand
CGTCGAACCGCCCAAAGAGCGACGACTTCCTGCCGCCGGCAAGCGGGCCGGGGCCGGTGACCTCCGAAAAGGACCATCCCTATATTCCCAACCGCGAAGGCCAGCCGACTTATCGCATCGCCGAGCTGAACAATCCGATCCTGCAGCCCTGGGTCGTTGAGCGTTTGAAGAAAGCCAATGATTCGGTGCGGGCGGGAAAAGTTCCGTTCATTCCCCATGAGCGGTGCTGGCCGGGAGGCGTCCCGGGCTTCGAGGTCTATACCCGCGTGCGGCCCATCTATTTTCTGCAGACGCAAAAAGAGGTCACCATCGTCGATGAGCTCGATCACCAGGTCCGGCATGTCTACATGAACGTGCCGCATTCGGCGCACCCGATATCGTCATGGTACGGAGAATCGGTCGGGCATTACGAAGGCGACGAACTGGTGATCGATACCGTCGGCCTGAACGACAAGACCTTCGTGGACAATTATCAGACCCCCCACACCGACCAGATCCATGTCGTGGAGCGCTTCAGACTGGTCGAAGACGGCAAGATTTTGCAGGCGACGGTTACGGTCGATGATCCCGGCGCCTTCAAGATGCGATGGTCCGCCATACAGCGTTACAGGCGCGGCGAGGTGAGGCCTATGACCGAGCTGAGTTGCGCCGAGAACAATTACGACTTCCTCGGCTACGAGGTCATTCCGATCCCGGAGGCGAAGAGCCCGGATTTCTGATCAGTCCCGGCGCAGAGTTCGGATAAAGCCGAGAACACTGCCGTCGACCTACCCCGCTCCGCTAATGCCGCCGGCGCGCAGCTTCTCTAAGTTCGCTGCGCTCACTAAGAGAAGCTAGTGCCGGGGCGCAGCTTCTCTAAGTTCGCTGCGCTCACTAAGAGAAGCTAGCGCACGCCGCGGGCGGCGAAACCGCGGGCGGAACGTTGAGCGAACCTCCAAAAGGTTCCCGGAACGATCCTGCCAGCCAAGCCTTATCCATTGAACAGGAGAACCGATCAAACGGGAGGACTGTCATGTCTCAGACACCGAACGCCCGATTGGAAGACCGTCGCATGGAATGCCTTACCCAAGCACGAGAGGCCGAGAGGCTGGCGCTGGGTGCGGAACCGAGGGTCAAGGAAGGCTATCTCAGCATCGCCAAGGCCTGGAAACAATTGGCCGAGGAGATTGCGCGGGCCATCGCCGAACGCAGCGATGCGGGCATATCGCGATAGGTTTCGTCCGTCCAATATTAACCCTATGGCGGGAACCCGACTTAACGGCCGGAGTTATCGTTGCAATCAAGCTGGGTATCGTGCCGTGAGTCAAACTTACACAGAGCTTCGCTCAGATTGCTTGGCCAAAGCTCAGTCGGCCGAGGGACGCCGCTTCAAAGCAGCCGACGAGGAAATCCGGCTGGCCTATGGGAAGTTGGCCAAATGCTGGGCGAGGCTTGCGGGGAGCATTCCGGCGACGGACGAAAAGCAACCCCAATAGCGGCATGCCGCTTCTCTCCATCGCCGGAATCACGACCTATTGCGCCACGCCCGGGAACGCCGGTCCTTCTTCGGCTTTATTAATTTTTTGGGGAAGGCTGGCGTAGGACCCATGCAGGGACCACCGGAGCCGTGGCAGCGGCGGATCAAATATCTTGAACTGGCCGCCGAAGCGATACGGGCGGCCGCGCAATCCCACGCGCCGGACATGCGCAAGGCCTATTTGTCCATCGCCTATTCCTGGATGGAAATGGCGCGGGAAACCGAACCCAAGCGAGATTGAGCCCGGCAAGCCGGTCCGGCTTGATCGGAGCAATTCGGCCGGTAACGCCAACGGCATCGAATCTGGTCAATATGATACAGACGGCGCGCCCCGAATCGCCTAGGTAGTTCGCATTGGCGGCGGTGGCGCGTGTGCGCGGCCAGGTTCCGCTCGCCAAAATCCATCCTCGTGTAGGAACCTGAAAATGCCTGATCCGGGCGATCTGCGATCCGCCGTTAAGCCGTATGAAGAACCGATTCTGTCGGCCAGCCTATTCCAGCTTGTGAGTTCCGTCGGCCTGTTCATCGGCGCCAGCGCGCTGATGTATTGGTCGCTCCAGCTTTCCTATCTGGTCACGCTGTTGCTTGCGATACCGACCGGGGCTTTGCTCGTGCGCGTCTTCATCATCCAGCACGATTGCGGGCACGGCTCCTTCTTTGTCTCGCGGCGAGCGAATAATGTGGTCGGTTCGCTGTGCAGCGTGTTGACGCTGACGCCTTACACGAATTGGCGGCGCCAACATGCCGGTCACCACGCAACCTGGAACAATCTCGATAAGCGATATTCGGGCAGCGACATCTACTCGGTCTGTCTGACGGTCGCGGAATATCGCGCGCTAACGCTGCGGCAGCGCTTTTTCCACCGCCTCATTCGGCACCCGATCATCTCTCACATCGTGTTGCCGCCTCTGGTATTCCTGATCCTCTATCGGGTCCCCTTCGACACGCCGAAAAATTGGGCCCGCGAGCGCCGCGCCGTGTATTTGCACGATGTCGCGATTGTCGCGGCTGTATGCACGCTCGGCATCACGGTGGGCTTTGTTCCGGCGCTGATGGTTCAGGTTCCGGTGATTTTGGTGACATCGATCATCGGCGTTTGGCTGTTTGCCATCCAGCACCGGTTCGATGATTCGCGCTGGGCGCGGCAGAAGCAATGGGACTTCACCAGTGCCGCGCTGGACGGCTCGTCCTATCTGAAGCTGCCAAGAATCCTACAATGGTGCACCGGGAATATTGGATTTCATCAGATCC
>DASQIQ010000165.1:0-13147 GCA_035631495.1 Micropepsaceae bacterium | reverse complement strand
ACGAGATAATTCTCGAACGCCGCCATCGCGCGCGCGGCGCGCGCGGGGTCGCCTGCGCCCGACAACACGCTCCAGGATTGCGCAATGGAATCGATCCGGCACTCGGTGTTGACGACGGAGCCGAGCGGCGTTCCGTCATCGAAATAGGCCCGGCGATACCAGTCGCCATCCCATGCCTGTTCCAGGGCCTGGCCGAGCTTGGCGGCGTGGGCGCGCCAGCGCGCGGCGCGGGGCGCATCTCGACCGTCGGCGATGGCCGAGAACGCCGTCAGCGTCGCATGAAGAAACCAGCCCAGCCAGACGCTCTCGCCCTTGCCGCCCTCGCCCACGCGGTTCATGCCGTCGTTCCAGTCGCCTGTCCCCATCAAGGGCAGCCCGTGCACGCCAACCGATAGAGCGCCGTCCAAAGCCAGCGCGCAATGTTCGAATAGGCTCGCGCGTCTATCCGAGATCGGCGGCTGGAAAAATGAATCCCGCTCGCCTTCGCGCAAGAGCGGCCCTTCGATGAAGGGAACCTGTTCGTCGAGCACGCTGCCATCGCTCGTCGTCTGCACGTAATGCGCAGCCGCGTAAGCGAGCCAGATGCGGTCATCCGACACCCGGGTGCGCACGCCGCGTCCGGTTTCGGGCAGCCACCAATGCTGCACGTCGCCTTCGGGAAATTGCCGCGAGGCTGCGCGGAGGAGATGCGCGCGCGAGATTTTCGGCTTGGCGATCGTCAGCGCGGTTGTATCCTGCAGCTGGTCGCGAAAACCATAGGCGCCGCTCGACTGGTAGAAGGCCGAACGCGCCCAGACCCGGCACACCAGCGTCTGATAGAGCAGCCAGCGATTGAAGATGGTGTCCAGGGCCCGATCGGGCGTCTTCACTTGCACCTTCGAAAGCATATCGTCCCAGAAGCTCGTCACCTCGGCAAAGGCCGCGTTGTGGTCGATGGTGCGGTATTTGGTGACGAGCGCTTGCGCATCGCCGGCGCTGGCCGCCTCGCCGAGCAGAAAAATGATCTCGATCGTGCCGCCGGGCTTCAGACTCAAATTGGTTTGAAGCGCGCTGCAAGGATCGAATCCCGGCCCTGTCCGGTTGGACAATGGGGTCCCACGCAACAGCGCAATCGGCTGCTCAAGCGTGCCGTTGCGGCCCAGGAACTCGCCACGGTCACCTGTCCAGCTGCTTTGCCGTCCATCAAGATCTACGAAAGCCACCCGCGCCCCGTGCTCGTTCCTGAGCGGATTGCGCGCGAACATGGCGCCGGTTTCGGGGTCGATCTCTGTGATGATATAGGGCGCGGTTCCCGCGCGCGATGGACCAAGCACCCATTCCGCATAGGCGGTGAGAGAGATGTTGCGCTTGCGGCGCGAATGATTGGTGATCTTCAGCCGCGAAATCTTTACCGGGTCGGCCAGCGGCACATATTGCAGCAGATCGAGGGCGAGCCCATGGGAGTCGACTTCGAACCGGCTGTAACCCTGCCCGTGCCGCACGGTGTAGGTGGCATCGTCGTCCCGTATCGGAAGCGCGGTTGGCGACCACAGCTCGCCGCTATCCTGGTCACGCAGGAAGATGGCCTCGCCGGGCGGATCGCATACCGGATCGTTCGACCATGGGGTCAGACGATTTTGCTGGCTGTTCAGCGCCCAGGTGAATCCGGCTCCATCGGTCGAGACCTGGAAGCCGAAGCTCTCATTGGCAATGACATTGATCCATGGCGCGGGAGTGGCTCGTCCCTGCTCCAGAATGGTGACGTATTCCCGGCCGTCGGCGGCAAACCCACCCAAACCATTGAAGAATTCCAGTGTCGGGCGCGGCAATACGCGACCCGGCCCTGAACTACCGGCCACCAGGCGCGGCGGCACGATGACGGGCGGCTTTGGTTCTTCGATCCGGTAAATCTGGTCGGCGAGCGTCCCTCGGCGGCTGAACAGCACGACCCGCGCGACGGTCTGCAAAAGGGCGACGAATTCCGCCGGGACGAGGTCGTTGCGCAACACGAGAACATTGCCGCGCACATCGTCGGCGGATTTGGGGCGCGATTGAATCGGCCGCGCGAGATGATCGATCGTCTCTTGGAGATCCTGCAGATAGGATGCCGGGCGCTCGTTGAGGATCACAAGATCCACGGCCAGGCGCTTCAACCGCCAATATTCGAAGGCGCGAAGCAGCTGGCGCACGATATCGATATCGTCGACCTGATCGATCCTGAGCAGTACGATCGGAAGATCGCCGGAAATGCCCTGGGCCCAGAGCGCGGAGAGATTGCGCCCACCGCGCTTCAACGCCTCGGGCGGTGGCCTCAACGTTGGGTCGGAATAGATCACGCGATTGGCAATGCGTTGAAAGAGATGAGCTTCCTCCGGTCCCGTGCCGAGATGGTGGAAATGACCCTGGGCCTGAGTCCAGGCCATTGTATTGACGCGATCGAAGGCCCTCGGCTCGCGATGTTTATCGGCCAGATCGAGCGCTTCCTCCCGAGATCCCGCCATGATGGTCCAAAATGAAAGGCGCACGGTTTCGCCGCGTGGAATCCGCACCCGGCTGCGCAGGCTGAAGATCGGATCAAGCACGCAGCCAACGCTGTTGGAGAGCGGCCAGCCTTCCAGGACACATTGCGGCGCGCGCAAACGCTGGGCGCGCCCCACGAACCGGGCGCGATCGGTTTCGAATTGAATGCTGCCGTCCGTCTCCCCTTCGATGACCACCAAATGGGCCGCCCAGATCTCCGCTTGCTCGGGCGATTTTCGGCGCCGCGTGGCGAGGAGCGTGCCGGCACTGGCGACAAACTCGGTCTGCACGAAGAGTTTGGAAAAAGCCGGGTGTGCGGCGTCGTCCGCAAAGGGAGCGAGCACGAGCTCGGCATAAGAGGTGAGCTCAATCTCGCGCGTGCGCGTCCCGGAGTTGGTGACGGAAACGCGGCGGACTTCTCCATCATGTTCGGTCGAGACGACGACTTCGAGCGACGTCCTGAGGGTGCCGTCGTGGCGAACGAATTCCGCGCGGCCTTCGAAGAAGGATACTTCATAATAATCGGGCTCCACGCCGGTCGGCTGGTAACCAGCCGACCAGGTCTCGCCGCTGTGGATGTCGCGCAAAAAGATGTAACTGCCCGAATTGTCGCAGGTGACGTCTTCACGCCAGCGCGTGACATCGAGATTGCGCCAACGGCTGTAACCCGAGCCCGCCCCGGTAAGCATCACCGCATAGGTGCCGTTCGACAAAAGGTGTGTGCGCGGAATGCGTGAGTGCGGTGAGTAGAACCGCCGCTTCATCTCCGGGGTATCAAGCTCGAGCTTGGTGGCAGCTCGAATCTTTTGTGCGGCCGGGCGGGCGAGCGCTACGCTGCGCGGCATCCTTTCCTGTAGCAACAGCTCCGTTGCCTGGATGATCGGCGAGGCGTGAAACCGCTCGCGCATTTGCCCGTCCAGCAGCGCATTGGCGATCGCCACGATGCCCATGGCTTGGTGATGGGCCATGTAAGCCCGCACGACGCCGACCTTGGCGCCTGCGGGAAGCCGCGAGGGTGTGTAGTCGAGAGCCTCGTACCAGCCGAATTCGCCGCAGCCTCCGTCATCGGCCAGGCGCCGGAAATTTTCCGCCGCCGCTGCAGGATCGATCATCGCTGCCAGAGCCGTGGCATAGGGGGCAATGACGATGTTCGCGCTAAGACCGCGCTTGTAGGCAAGCTCCGGAACGCCGAAGCCCGCATATTGATATGTGCCTTCGATATCGCGGGCGTTGAACAAGGATTCCGAAATCCCCCACGGCACGCCAAGTTGCCGCCCATACTCGATCTGTTTCTGGACCGCCAGACGGGTGGTCTGATCCAATATGCTGCCGGACGGTGCCCGCATCACGAGCGAGGGCATCAGGTACTCGAACATGGAGCCGGACCAGGAGATCAGCGCCGCCCCGTGGCCCACCGGCGCCAGCGTACGGCCGAGCCGGAACCAATGCTTCGACGGCACATCCTCCTTGGCAATGCCAATGAAGCTCGCGAGACGCGCTTCGGACGCAAGAAGGTCGTAGCAATTGGGGTCGAGTGCGGCGTCCTCGACTCTGTAGCCGATGGAGAAAAGCTGGCGTTCCGTTTCGTACAGGAAGTCGAACCGCATCGCCGCGAACATCGCATTCGCGGTATCGGCAAGCGATTTGAGGCGCGAGCCCAAGCCGTTTGCGCCGCGCGAAGCCACGGCGGCATCCGCGTTGGGCCATGCCGCGCTTTGACCTTCGCCTCCGACCTCAGCCGTCGCAAGCATTTGAACGGCCACGGCCTGCGCCCCGTCCTGGTTGGATTGAGGCCCCGAGTGGGCACACAGTTCCAGATCGCGCCTATGGCTGCTGAGCGTCGCACCCATGGCTTCCATCCAGAACATCACCTCGTCCGCGGCGGCGGTGCCTGCATCATCCGCCAGGCTGCGCGCAATCGCGGTGGCGCCATCGGTGAGATCTGAAAGCTCGGCCAAATTCCGGGTCAAATCGCTTTCCCCGGATGAACCGCGCTCCAGAACGGCGCCGATGGCGTCTAATGCCGCTCCTAAACGCTTGGCGTTGGAGGCGGGCGCACGAAGCCCGCTTCGCATGGTATCGAACGTTTCGCGAGCGAGTTCGAAATTGTCCTTCACGCCTTCAAGGCGGCGCGCCGGGTTTAGGGGCAGTTTCTCCATTTCGAGGCATGCTTGGGCCACGACGATGAGATGGCCCGCCAAATTGCCGCTATCGACTGTCGAAATATATTTTGGATGCAGTGGCCGGCCATCCTCAGTCCCATACCAATTGTAGAAATGCCCCCGGAAGCGCTCGAGGGATTTCATGCTCTCGAGCGTGGCACCGAGGCGTTCCACGGCATCTAGCGTGCCGATCCAACCGAAATCGCGCGCCGAGAGGATGGCAAGAAGATAAAGGCCGATATTGGTCGGCGACGTCCTGTGCGCGATGACAGGCTTGGGATCTTCCTGGAAATTGTCCGGTGGAAGATTGCGATCGGCCATTGTGACGAAGCTCTCGAGGAATCGCCACGTGCGCCGCGCAACCTTCCGCAAGATTTTTGCATCCCCTTCGGCAACGGGCAGATGCCCGATGGTGGGCGGCGACCTGCTCGCCCACCAGGCGATGACGGGCGAGAAGCTCCAAAGCGCGAGGAACGGCGCAGCGAGAGCCTGCGGACCGGACCCGGCGACATGCACGAAGGCCGACACGACGGCCGCAAACCCGAAGCTTCCCGCCAGCCGGCGCAGAATTTCGCTCCGATCGTCTGACACGATGTGGCTGACCTGGGCCGCCGTTACCCATTCGAGCAGATGCCGCCGCCTCAACAGGCGGAAGATGGTCCGCACCACGGCGTCGGTCATGACCCATGCTTGATGAGCCAGGAACGTAATCAGGAAGCCCGTCTGGATCGCGGCAATTGCCAAATCGGAGGCGACACCGCGCAAATGAGCGCGTTTACCCACGCCCTCTTGCCGGGGAATCAATCCGCCAAGCCAGGGAAGAAATGACGGCAACATCATGGTTCCGAGGATGAAAGCCGTCCAGATCGTTGCGGCGCGAAACGGCAGCGTCCAGCCGTAGAGCAGTGCGAACAGCGTCGCGGGCGCCGATAGGGAACGGCGGAGATTGTCCACCATCTTCCAACGCCCGATCAGATTGGCGATATTGCGTTTGCGCCCGCGCGGATCGCGCCCATAGCTGATGATCCAAGGCAGCAGCTGCCAGTCACCCCGCACCCAACGGTGCTGCCGCGCGGAGGCGACATCGTAACGGGACGGAAATTCCTCGACGACTTCGATGTCGGAAACATGACCCGCGCGCACCACGATCCCCTCCAGGAGATCGTGGCTGAGCACCGAATTTTCCGGGAAGCGGCCTTCGAGCGCGGCTTCGAACGTGTCGACCTCGTAGATGCCCTTGCCCGTATACGAGCCTTCCTGAAACAGATCCTGATAGACATCCGAAACCGCAAACGCATAGGGATCCAGGCCGCGTGGCGCCGAGAACACGCGCTGAAACAGCGAGCCCTCGCGATCGATCGGCAGGGATGGTGTGACGCGCGGCTGCAGGATCCCGTGCCCTTCCACCACAAGGGAGGATTTCGGATCGAGCCGCGGCCGATTGAGCACATGAGCCATTTTTCCGATCAGGCGCTTGGCGGCTTCGCGGGGGAGTCGCGTGTCGGCGTCGAGCGTGATGACGTAACGGACATTCGCAGGCGCGACAGGGGGTTTGTCGCCCACGGACACGAAACTGGTGTCGTCTGCGCCGCGCAGCAGGCGGTTGAGTTCATGGAGCTTACCCCGTTTGCGCTCCCAACCCATCCATAAGCCTTCACTCTCATTCCACATGCGGTGGCGATGCAGAAGAAGGAAGCGCTCCCCGCCGCCCGGAGCCGGTCCATAACGGCGGTTCAGCTGAGCGATACCATTGACGGCTGAGTTAAGGATGATTTCGTCGTCGGGCGTGGTTTCGGTTTGCGCATCGGCCCAATCGGAAAGCAGCGCGAAATAGAGATCGCCGTCGAAATTCGCAAGGCAATGCACTTCCAGCCGCTCGATCAGCTCCTCGACCTGCTCGGGCTTGGTGAGCAGAACCGGCATCGCAATCATCGTGCGCAAGGTGCTGGGAACGCCGTCGGCGAGCTCCAGCCCCGGAAGAATTCCCGGCCCGATGCGGCTCGTAACCGCTCGGTCGACGATCGCAATCGCCGCGTCGGAAGCCGGAATAAGGGCAAGGACGAAGAGCCAGAGAAGCGTGACATCGGCAAGTCCGACACCAGACAGCGCATATACAGCGCCGGCAGCGACAAGCACGGTCACCAGCTCAATGAGGAAAATATAGCCGGCGCACCCCGCCATTTCGTTCAGGCGCCTCAGCCATTCCGACGGCGCTAGGCGAAATCCCAGCTCGCGTTCGAAGGCTCGCACGCCCCTGGCGATGAGATAGTAGCCGGGGTCACGCTCACGGTCGGAGAGTTTGCCTTGCGGGGAGAGCTGCGCCGCTTTGCGGGCGCGAGCGATCGCCCGGTTGGCAATATCGAGTTCGCTGTGCCCCGAGCCTCGGGCAAGCCGTTCGATTGCTCGCCGGTAAAGATCGCGAGTGGCGAAATCCATCGCCTCGAAATCAGTGGCGTCGCGCAGCGCGGCATCGACCAGACTCACGCTTTGAAAAAAGTTCGCCCAATCGATTTCGGAAATCAGACGCATGCTGGTGATGACGTTGCGCACGGTGACGTTGAGGGCGCCCTGAAGGCGCAGCTCGTCCTGAATGACGTGGTCCGGTGTCGTTCCTTGGGCCGCGAGGCGTTCGGTCAGCCAGCGGAGCGCCGGCTCTATCGCCAAGTCCTGGTCGCGCAGCCTGTGATCCATTTGCACCGCAAATGCCGAGGGCAATGGTGCCTCATCATATTTGCGCAACATCTCGGCCAGTGGTTCGGAATTGGGCTCTGCGGCATTGAGCAGACGATCGGCGAACAGATCTGCCGCCGCGCTGGCCTCGCGGTTGCGCAGAATCGCTTCCGCCAGACGGCGCAAATTCTCCACCAGGATGATTCTCAAAGTGATCGCAATCGCCCACAGCTCGCCGATCGTCAGCGGCTGCACCCGCTGATAGGCGTTGACGAAACGCACCAATGTCTGCAGATCGAAGCGGCTGTCCGTGTGGGCGACGAAGGCCCAGGCGATCCCGAAGATCTGTGGATATCCGGCGAGGTGCCCGGCGGCGAGTTTGGGCAACTCATAATAATAGCGAGGCGGCAAATCGCTCCTGATCTGGCGGACTTGTTCTTCGACGAGATGAAAATTGTCGAGCAGCCATTCGGCGGCCGGCGTGAGGGGGCGCCCGTCGCGCGTGGCATCGGCAATGACTCGGTAGGTCTCGGTGAGGACTTTTGCGTTCTCCGCAAGCCGCCTCGATATCGGCCGGCCGGTGGAGGGACCAGACACGACCTTTTGGGCCGCAGCGAGGCTCTCTGCATGGGCCTCAAGACGCTCGACGCTGAAAAGCTCCGAGCGGATCGGTTCTTCCGGGGGCTTTGGAAAACCAGCTAAGCCTCGCCTGAAGCCAAGAAAAATGGCGGATCTCAAATTTCAAATACCTTGCGTGCGGTTGAACGCGGTTGCCGTCACTCGGCGCGCGTTCCTCGATGACCGATATCGGGAGCTGAGCAGTTGCCATCGAAAAAACGCGCCTCGCTGGGTTCTGTTCCCTCTTCGGCGCGCGCAGCGCGCCAAAGCTTCGGAAAAGCGCCACAGGTTCAAAGGCCTAGCGCTGTTTCTTCTCACGTGGGGCAGCATCGCCAAGAGGATTTCTCGGCGCGCGCGAAAAGATGACGATCGACAACGAGACGACGAATTCTCTATCAGAAATCGGGTCTGTCCGCCTTGGGCAAGCCGATCCATTCATCCTTGTAATGTTCCGTGGGATTGTCGGCGCAGACCGATTCCGTCCACTGCGTGACCACGCGCCGGTAGGTGACACGCGCTGTCAATGGCGCTTTGAACACCTTGGGGTCCTCCATGGTCACGTCGAGCTCCAATCCCTTGAGGCTGGTATCGGGGTTGTAACCCGCGTCCCGCCCGCCACCGTTTCGGCCGCCACCGCCGACAGTGCCCTCGCTCATCTCGTATCCGCTCTGCTGGGCCTTGGCCAACGCGCCGTCGATCAGACGATAGCGTTCGACGACATGCATCGCAGGACTCTGTGGCGTGCCGAAGCGGTCGACCGACGTGAAACGGTCGACCTTCACGCCCACGGTGTCGATGACCAGCGTGTCGCCTTCCCAATGACCGATCGAATCGCCCATGGACGAGGGCACCAAATTCTTCGGATGCGTGCCATTCATGCGAATGTGGCGAATATTGGCGTTCTGATCGTAAAGAATGTCGATGTTGCCGCCCGTCGTTGGCAGCATCACAAGACCGAGCTGCATGGCCTGGGTGAAGGGCGGCGCAATCGGCCGGCACTGGTCTTGCGAATTGGGAAAGCCCTTCCCGGCAATGGCGAGCTCGCCCTTTTGCTTCACCACGGCCGCGGCTTCGGGCGTCAGAATTGGATTGTTGTAATCGCCAACCAGCCGTCCGGCCTCGGCGGTGCCGTCCGGACGCCGGCTCAAATTCCGCAACGGTTGCGGGCCTGACGGCATGCCCTCGAAATTGAATGCGTTCTTGCCCCAGCGAAGTCCCATCATCCCCGGCACGCCGTCCGCGGCGAAGGCGGGCAGCACCATCATAGCCGTCCCAAAGACACTCAAGAACAGAGCTTGGCGTTTCATCGGAATTCTCCCTCTTTTCTGCGTTCTCAAAAATCCGGTCTGTCGGCCTGCGGGATCGGCTCCACCGCATAGCCGAACCAGGCCGCGTTGTTCTCCGCGCATGCGGACTCCACCTGCGGTCCGTCGGTGACACGCCGGTAATGCTGACGGGCGTTCCACGGCGTCGTGAAGGCGCCCGCATCCTCGACATGGATGGCGACGTCGAGCGCTTTTCCGTCATCCACGATGCGATAGCGTTCCACCACATGGAGCTTGGTCGTGTGCGGCGTGCGGTAGGAATCGACGAAGGTCTTGTCGTTGAGGCCGATCGTATCCACCACGAGCGTGTCGCCGTTCTCGTAATGGCCGATGGATTCGCCGAACCAGGACGGCCTCACATTCGCCGAGTGCCGATCCGCCAGGTAGATGTGGCGCACCATATGGTCCTCCTCCCAAACGAGCACCACCTCGCGCGGCGCCTGGAGGAAATAAACTGGCCTTACGGGATAGAGCACCCAGCCCGGCACGCCGATGGGCCAGCACCGTTCCTTGGGCGTGAAGTCCGGCTTCCCGGAAAGGGCGCGCTCATTGGCTTGCCGCAGGGCGCGGCTGACCCAGGGCTGAAGGATGGGATTGCGCAAATCCGCGACGCGATAGGTCGGCTGCCCGCCGACTTTGCGCGCGGCGCCGTCGTCGAAATGGGGATGTGCCGGGTCGGCCGTGACGGGCCCCGGTCCGCTTTCCGGCGGGAGAAAATCCTGACCGACGGGGTTCTCGCCATTGGGGTCGCCGGCAATCCAGCCGGTGCGGCTGTCGGGGGAGAAGTTCGGAATGGAGGCCTGCTCGGCACTTAAGGCGGACCAAAACGTGGCGGAAACGCCAAGCAGCCCGGCGATCAGGCCGCCTGCAAGAGCGCTCTGAGACCCGTTCGTCATATCACCCTTAAATCCAGCAATCCCATATAGCAGGATATCATATCGGGGCCACTCTGCGCAGGAAGGCAAAGGTCCGGGCCCAGGCATCCTCGGCGGCGGCGCGTTCTTGCGGCGTGTCGTGGGCGGGGTTTTGGAAGCCATGCCCCACTTGGGGATAGCGGTGAAATTCGTGCTGTACGCTGTGCCGGCTCAGTTCGGCAGCGACTTGATTGACCTCTTCCGGCGAGGGGTTGCGATCACAATCGCCGAAGAAGCCGATGACGGGACAGTGGATGTTGCGCAACCCTTCGAAAGGCGTTGCCCCCTCTCCCCATGAGCGCATGACGCCGCCCCCATAGTAAATCACGGCAGCGCAAAACGCCGGCACGCGGCCGGCCGCCAGCAGCGCCATCCGTCCGCCCATGCAATGGCCCATGACGACGAGCCGGTCGGGGGCGACATCGCGGCGCCTGCGGAGTTCGGCGATGGTGGCCTCGACATCGGCGATGATTTCGACGTCCTTGAGCAGGGCTTTGCGCTCGCTGAGCGGCATCGCACTGGGGCAGTGGTGGTAGATTTCGGGGACGGCGACAAGATAGCCGCCGCGGGCCAAACGCTCCGCCAGGCCTTTCGTGAAACCATCGATGCCCCCGCGGTGGTACATCAGGACAATGGCCGGACCCGGCGCTTCGCGATGCGGCGCGTCGAGATACAGGTCCATCGTGCTGTCGTTTACGCGGATCTTGACGATGCTCGCCACGTTCATGCCTTCGTGAAAGCTTCCCGCGTTCAGCGTCCCGCCATATCGGCAGCGCGGCGCGCGCGCGCGATCAACGCCGCTGGGAACTCGCCCTGCTTTGCGACCGCCGCCTGCAGCTCTTCGCCCGGCAGCGGACTGATCAAGAGGCCGGTGCGCCGGACATCGGCGAGAAAGGATGCATCCCGGATCGTCGCCATGAAGGCGCGGCGCAGCTCGGCCACGCGCTCCGGGGCAGTGCCGGGCGGCGCAACCACCGAGCGTCCGATCAGCGAAGGCGAGGAGAACAACTCCAGCAGCTTGCGCTCATCCTCGTTGCGTGCGAGGTCGATCATGCGGGGGATTTGGGAAATGTCCGCCTCCTTCTCGAGCCCCGTTTGGACCAGAAGATTGATCTTGCCCTCGCGGATCAGATTCTGTCCCGTGACTCGCAAAATCGGCCATTCCACGCTCAGAGCATCGACCTCGCCGCGCTCCAGGGCCAGCATGCTGTCGCCGGTGCCTTGATAGCCCTGGATGAGGGTGAATTTCATTCCGAGGGCGTTTTTCAACACCGTCCAATTTAGCCTCGAGGCGGTACCCGAAGCCGAAACGATCAGCTCCTTGTCGAACACATCTGCGATTCGGTGGACCTGTGCCTCGCGCCGCGCGAATAGCACGGCACTATTCCTTAAGATGCGTCCAATCCACTGGAATTTGACCGCGTCGATCTTGAGGTCCGGCGTGCCCAGGATCTGGTAGAGATAGATCGCCTGATCGAGCATGCCGATCGCTGTGCCGTCCTTGCGCGCCGCGTTGTAGAGATAATTGGCCGCGCGGATGCTGCCGGCGCCGGGCATGTTCTGCGGAATGATTGAGGGCCGGCCATCCAGATTCTGGCCGAGATGGCTCGCAAGCAGGCGGCTATAGGTATCGTAGCCGCCGCCGGGCGCCGAGCCGATGATGAAGGTAATGGACTTACCCTTGTAAAAGCCCTCCGCGGCGAAAGATGCATCGAGCGGCAGCAGCGCAAGAAGCGCGGCGGCGAAGAGGCGGCGCAGCATCGACGCGAGATTACGCCGCCGCATCGTCATGCTCGCCTCCCTCGGGACCGTAAAGGTGACCATAGCACAGACCCTGTTTGTTGCCTGACCTGGGTTCCGCCCCATTTTCCCTGTTCCAGGGCGCGAAGACCGCCTGCCGGCTCGCCGAATCCAACGTCATTGCTGGAGCCGGCGCCCTGGCAATTGGCCGAATTATTGTTGGCTGACATGTTCATTCTTGGACAGATTGAACCTTGAGCGCGGGTATACGTTCTACCGGCTGGAGGTGTCATAATAGGGGCTTCAGATGAGCTACGGTTCCGAAATCGGCTGGACTCGTGTCCCGCCAAAATCAAGGCCCGATCCGCGCAAATATGGCAGTCGCTTTTCCCCGCCAAAATGCGACGCTTGCGGCCTATCGATGAGGATCAAACGTCGCGAGGCACACCCAAAGCTCGGCCCCAAATACGAGCTTCAAACCTTCGGATGCAGCCGATGCGGGCAGCTCAAAGAGCGAGACGCAGAGTCGCCAGGCGCGGGATGAGAGTCGAGGTGGATACGGCCTGCCGAATGAAAGAAGCCACGCTGGCGCTTCATCGCCTGCTGCCTTTTCATGACGACGAATATGTGAGACGCATGAACCGGCATTTCTCCGCCGGCCTTTCTGCAGGAACCGTTCCCTTTTGATCATCGATATGCTTAGTTTTGGCAGGTAATGGACAGGGGACTAAGCCTTGAAGAAGGCTGCTGAGTACCGGCGGCACGCCGCTGAGTGCCGCCTTCTCGCGCGTAGTGTCCATAATTTGGAACACCGCAATCAGCTGCTCATTATGGCCGAGACTTGGGATAGCCTCGCCGGCGAACGTGAGCGTGCGATAGGGCTAAGCCCCAAATCCGGTCAATTGACCGATTGATTCCCCTCTTTTGCGGCGCGCCGGATGGCGCGGCCAATATGTGTCTCTGCTGACATCGATGCTCGGTTTCCGCAGGCGTGAGCCACGCGATCCGGTGGACCTACTCGAGCCGATAACCGCCGCCCATCTTTTTGCCTCCCGGTCCCTGGCGGCTGAAAAAGTTGGTACTATATGGTACAGTTCAAGCCGGCTCTACGGAATGCAATGGGCAACGGAACGCGTTTGTTTTCGCCTGATGAGTTTCTCGCCAAAATCGACGGCGGGAAGACGATATCCACGTATCGCAAAGGCGAGGTCATCTTCGC
>DASQIQ010000164.1:0-2976 GCA_035631495.1 Micropepsaceae bacterium | reverse complement strand
CCGCCTCCGGGAGCGCCGCCGCCGTCCGAAGCAGTGCTGCCGCCTTCATGCGAGCCCAGATTCGGAGACACATTGGCGAGGGTGCTATTAGGCGCCTCAAAACGGAGAATGAGGCCTGTAGCAACGAGAATTGCGGCGCCGAATGTGGGACCAAGTTTCACAGGTCTGTTCCATTTGATTACACCTGAGCAATACGGGCGACCCATTCTGAAACGAAGTCGTTTTGGCCTTCATCGTTAATCGCCGTAAGGCCAAGTCTTACGCGGCTTAAAGATTAACCGGCCGAGCCAGACGGGGAGCCGATTCGGAGCCGCGCGGCCGCTTATTCGTCCGTAGAGAGAGGAATCGCCAACGAGCGGGACGGAGCATCAAAATTGCCGGGTCAAACCCACTTGGAGCTGCATGCGGCTGTAGCGATACAGCGAAATGGTGCTGGACTGATTTGTATAAATGAAGGAGAGCCGCGGCGCGAAACCACGATATTCGATCCGTCGATTGAGAAGGTCCAACCGTGCCGCCCAAAGATGGTCGTCGCGGGTGACTCCAAATGCAGCAAGGGGCGCGTCATAGCGCGTCCATGAAAAAGCCGGTTCAATATTGGCGGAAAAGCCCCACGGCAGATCCTGGTAGAAATCCAGCGCGATCCAGCGCGTCGTATTCGCCAAGGCCCGCAACTTCGCGCCTTGAACGCCGATCCCGCCCGCTAGCCGGACAAGGCTGGATGGCGAAATCGTATAGGTCGCATCTACATTTCCCGATGCGACCGGGCCGTCTTGCTCCTTAACCAAGCGATAGGACACCGCCTGCATGTCGAAGGCCGACCCCAGTTGCAGCCCGGTCAGCAGCGCGAAGGTCACGGCCGCACGTCCGCCGACGCCTTGATTATAGGGCGTGTTGCCGTACCAACGGCGAAAACCGGTGATGAGGGTGTCGATCTGCCAGCGGGGCAGAAGAAACTCCGGGCCGGAATAGGCCGACAGGGTCATGTCGTCAAACTGAGAGCCGCCATATTCCAGCCGGTGGACACGGCCACCAAGCTTTCCCTTCACATCGTCCGCGAGAAGCGGCGACCATTCGCCACCGGCATCGATCGCGACTCCGGCGCCGCTCTTCCGGCGCGCGTTGTCGGACAGCGTAAACGGCAAACCGTAGAGATCGACCTGATTCACGCTGGTGGCGCCATTCACATTGGTGTCCTGTGCAAGCGCAAGGCCGACATCGTAGGACCAACGCTTCAGCCGCAGGATAGCGGCGAGAAACCTATCGATATTGGCTTTCACCTCCGGCGAAAGATCGCCTGAGCGCGCGAAACGGAAATTGCGCTCGGCATTTTCATAATCGGCCGCGAGGAAAAACGCGCGAGCGAGTTCCAGGCGAACGCGCTCGCGATTGGGCTCGGCGGCGAGAATAAAACGGAAGTCGGCAATGGCATCGTCGTAGCGCTTTTCGGCGACAGCGATCATCCCCCGCAGGAAATGGGCCTCATTGTCGTCTGGATGGGTCTCGAGCACATGCGCCAGCACGCGCTTGGCATCTTCAAGCTGTCCGGCATCCACCAGAACTGCGGCCGCCTCGGTTTCGGTGAGTTGCTGCGCGGCGGCGGAGCCGGTTTCGGGCTGCGCGAGTGCCGGTACACTCACGGCTAGAAATGCCGCAACCAGCAACGAAACCAATATCATCGCCCGGTCCGCGCAGGTCATAGATTTGGGCGCCGATCGGGCGTGGTCACAAGGTTCCAATCACATGCGAAATCGCCCGGGCACAGTCGGTTATGGAGGCTGCCTTTGCAACCCACCGCCGATAATCCCAGTGACGAGGCCCCCGCCTAAGGGGTTCCGTGCACCACACCGACCGCGACGGTTCCTTTGTCCGTGAGGGACCACACCGCGCCCAGTTCGTTCGCGTTGGGGCCGTAGAAGCCGCCGTCGATTCGACCCGTCGCGGTGCCGCTCACGGCAAAGGGTGTACCGGGCGCGGTTGCCGCAGCCGTCGTGCCGCTGAAATGGCTCGTGCCCGCGGTCACCGAGGCACCGATCGAAACATCGTTCCACGGTGTGCGCGTAGCGGCAGCATTGGTGGCCGTCATATGGATAAAGGTACCGGTGACTGCTCCCGTGGCGAAATTTACGCCAAGTGAGGCATCGCCCAACAATGAGGCCCTATCGACCGTGCCGGTGGGATCGCTGATGACGACGCCGGCCACATTTTTCGTGCCCGTATAAAGCGCGACGCCGGTCGTCGGCATCCCAGAAGCGGGAGTCTCAAAGCCCGTCACGAAGGTCCCGAGATGGATATTTCCCTCCGCCACGCCGGGAACGATGTTGGGGTTCAACGTGTCGACCTCCCAAACACCCAATGCCGAATAGCTCATGTTCGAAGCGGTCAACCGAAAATTGCCACCGAGAATTGTGGAGGGCCCCTTGAGGAGGGAAGCTGAGTTGAAGGTGCTGTCAACCTTCAACCCGGGAATGGTCAAGCGAAACTGGCTGTTTCCCGAGGCGTTCCAACTCACCACCGAGAGGGTTGCTCCTCCAGAATTGGAGGCGGCGTCGGGCACGATGCCACCCGAGGTGATGCTGATCACACTCTGTTTCAGAGGAAAGGCCGCTCCTTGCAATGGCGCCGTACTCGACGGAGCAGCTGTGGAATTTGTGCCCGTTGTCGCCGCGTCAGGAGCCGTAATGGTTGGAACGGTGCCGCTATGGGTTGGGACGGTTGTACTTCCCGTGGTGAAGATCTGAAAGTCATTGTTATCTGTCGATCCGCTACCCAACGTGGTCGGCGTGCTCGCCGAGGTGCCTCCTCCAGATGAGGTGCCACTGCCGGACGATCCATTGGACGAAGCGGACGTGGTCGTAACCGCGTTTCCGCTGAGAACATTGGTGGGCGGCGCACCTCCCCCTCCTCCGCCGCCGCAAGCCGTCAAAACAAATATACCCGCTGCAGCCGCAAAGGGGGCTGCCATAATGTTCTTCC
>DASQIQ010000163.1:0-11840 GCA_035631495.1 Micropepsaceae bacterium | reverse complement strand
TGATGACGGGGCCCAATATGGCGGGGAAATCGACGTTCCTGCGCCAGAATGCGCTGATCGCGATCCTCGCTCAGATGGGGTCCTACGTTCCCGCCGAAGTTGCGCATATCGGAGCGGTGGACCGCTTATTCAGCCGGGTCGGGGCGGCGGATGATTTGGCGCGCGGACGCTCCACTTTCATGGTGGAGATGGTGGAAACGGCTGCGATTCTCAATCAGGCGGGCGAACATTCGCTGGTCATCCTGGACGAGATCGGTCGCGGGACAGCCACCTTCGACGGGCTCGCCATCGCCTGGGCGGTGGTCGAGAATCTCAACGCGGTCAACAAGTCCAGGGCCCTGTTCGCCACCCATTATCATGAGCTGGTCGCGCTCTGCGAAAGGCTCGACGATGTCGCCTGCGCGACGATGCGGGTCAAGGAATGGAAAGACAGCGTCGTCTTCCTGCATGAGGTGGCGCCCGGCGCCGCCGACCGTTCCTATGGTATCCAGGTCGCGAAACTGGCAGGGCTCCCCAATGCGGTAACGCTGCGGGCGGGCGAAGTGCTGCGCGCGCTCGAAGAAGGCCGCGAAGGCCACAAGCCGCTCGCGCGCATCGACGATCTGCCTCTCTTTGCCGAAAGATTGCGCAGCAGCAAAGCTCCCGAGCCTCGTGAAAACGCCATAGAGGAGGCGCTGCGAGCCGCCGATCCCGATAGCCTCACGCCAAGAACCGCGTTGGAGCTCATCTACGCGCTGCGCCGGATGCTCACCGAAAAGGAAAGATAACGTGCTCTTGCGAGCTTGACGGCAAGCGGGCACCATAGGGGCCAATGAGCGAACCCGCGCCGCAAATCCTTCCGCCCAGTCAGCGCAAGTTCCTCGTGATTGTCGATCAGACGCCGGAATGCCGTGTCGCTTTGCGCTTCGCCGCGCGCCGCGCGCAGCACACGGGCGGTATCGTCACGCTGCTCTATGTGGTGCCGCCAGCGGATTTCCAACAATGGGCCGGCGTCGAACGCGTCATGCGCGAGGAGGCCTATCAGGAGGCGGAACGCGCGCTGTTCGAAGCGGCCAAGACGGTGAATGAGATTGTCGGCGCGATGCCAGAGCTCGTGACTCGCCAAGGCCGCGCGCTGGACGAGGTATGCGCTTTGCTGAAGGAAGACCGCGCTATCGCCATCCTCGTGCTGGCGGCGGGTACGGCTAGTGAAGGTCCCGGCCCGCTGGTCTCGTTGATCGCGGGTCCCGCGGCGGGCGCTTATCCGATTCCCGTAACGGTGGTGCCGGGCAGCCTGACCGACGAACAGATCGACGCGCTCACATGAAGCTGGACCGGCCCGAAGGCGAACCCGACCAACGGATCGGCTGGGGCAGCGATATCGCGGCCGAGATGCTGCGCCGCTTCAACATCCCCTATGTCAGCCTCAATCCCGGGGCGAGCTATCGGGGCCTGCACGATTCTCTGGTCAATCATCTGGGCAATGAGCACCCCGGTATTTTGCTATGCCTGCACGAGGATCACTCCGTAGCCATTGCACATGGCTATGCGCGCGCGACCGGCGAGCCGATGGCCTGTGTGCTGCACGCCAATGTCGGTCTCATGCACGGTATGATGGGCCTGTTCAACGCCTGGTGCGATCGTGCGCCAATGCTGGTGCTGGGCGCCACAGGTCCGGTGGCCGCCGAAAAGCGCCGGCCCTGGATCGATTGGATCCACACCATGCGTGATCAGGGCGCTTTGGTTCGGTCTTTCGTGAAATGGGATGACCAGCCCACATCGCCTGAGTCTTTGGTGGAATCGCTGGCGCGCGCCAATATGCTCACGCGTTCTGCACCCACCGCGCCGGTCTATATCTGCCTCGATGCCGGGCTTCAGGAAGCCAGACTCGAGCACGAGCCCGAATGGCCCGATCTTAAGCGTTTCGCGCCGTCCGCGGCCTCGCGTCCAGCGAAAGATTCGCTGGATGAAGCGGTAAGGCTGCTCGATGGCGCGAAGCGGCCGGTGATCCTCGCCGGGCGCGGTTCGCGAACCGACGCGGCATGGGCGCTGCGCATTCGCTTGGCCGAACGCCTCGGCGCCTGCGTGATGAGCGATTTGAAATCGGGCGCCATGTTCCCCACCGACCATCCGGCTCATATCGTGCCGCCATTCAATGCGCTCCCAAAGCTTGCGCGCGAAACGCTGAGCGAGGCCGACGTGATTCTTTCGCTCGATTGGGTCGATCTTTCCGGCGCGCTGAAACAAGCGAGCGCCGCGGGCAAAGTCTCGGCGAAGATCGTCTCAGCCTCGCTCGATTTCCATCTCCACAGCGGCGCCGGCATGGAATATCAGGCGCTGCCGCCTGCCGACGTGCTGATGGCAACGACCTCCGACGCGGCTGTGACGGGGCTGTTGGAAGCCCTCGGTCCGGGCCGAAAATCGCCGTGGAAGGAACGCGCCCCCTTCAAGCGCAAAGAGGCCGACGGAAACGCTGTCACCCTTGAACTCATCGCTTCTGCCTTGCGGGCGGAGTTCAACGATCCCGACAAGGTCACCTTCTCGCTTCTCAACCGCGGCTGGCCGGCGGATATCTGGCCATTCAGGAGCGGCCTTGCCTATCTCGGCAAGGATGGCGGCGGGGGGCTCGGTTCCGGTCCGGGTCTTTCGGTTGGTGCCGCGGTCGCGCTTGCCGGGATGGGACGCTATGCGGTTTCCGTCTTGGGCGACGGCGATTTCTGCATGGGCGCCACCGCCATTTGGACCGCCGTGCGCCATCGCATCCCGATGCTCGTGCTGATCGACAACAACCGCTCCTATTTCAACGACGAGCTGCATCAGGAGACGATCGCCAAAGCCCGCGGACGCGAGGTCAAGAACCGCTGGATCGGCTTGCGCATGGAAGACCCCATGCCCGACATCGCCATGCTCGCCCGCGCCCAAGGCGCGGTTGGAATCGGACCGATCATGTCCGCTGAGGACGTTGCGCCCGCGCTAGAACGAGGCGTGGGCGTCCTCAAACAGGACGGCGTCTGCGTGATCGATTTTCACGTGGATCCCAGCGAAGAACGTCAGGCGGCCGCATCGGTCGGCCAGCGCAAGACCGGATAGAGCGGCTGGCTAGCGGGAAACCAGTTCCAGATTGCCCGAATTCGCGTTCGCTTGCTTATAGGAACCGAGCAGAGCGTTGAAGAGTTTGCCGATACGCTCCTTCTCTTTCTGGTTGGCGGCGATCAGAGCTGGAGCGCCCGCTAGCACGGTTTTTTGCAGGCATGCCTGGTAAACATCCGATGCGGCGATAAAGGTTTGCACATCGTCGCGCAGGGTCGCGATCTGCTCCTTGGTCGCGTTCGGGGGGAGACGAACATCGGGCGCGTAGGGCTGATCGCAGCGGGATGCCGCAAGCGATGGCAACGCAATGGATGCAAAAGCAACGGCCAAGCCGAACTCGCGGATCATTGGCGTTCACCCCATCAAACGCGACCCGTGCATTGCCTGCGAATGCATCTTGGATGCGTGCCTCGATCGTAAGGAGCGCAGGTTAACAAAGCTTCACACCAAGGCGCGGCCAATGGGCATTGGAGACGCACAAATGCGGCATATCGCGAGTCGTTTCCACAACCTTTCGCAGACGTTTCCTTAAGGCTTGTTGGCTAGGGTTGCGATGAAGTCCGTAATCGTTCGTTTACGTATTTTCCCCAGGCGCGTCCGGCTTTTAAAGGAAGCAGGGGCGCGAATTTTCGAGGTCATAGAAATCCGATGAAGCTTTCGCTGAAAAGCCAGATGCGCGTCACCTATGGGTTGATACTCATATGCTTCGCCGCGCTGGGAGCTCTATCGATCGACAGACTTGCGTTGGTCAGCAATGAATCCAACATTATGAATACGGTCTGGACCCCGCGCTCCAACACGGCAGACGAAATGAGCGGCGCCGCGCGGGATTATCGCATCAGCGAAGCGCTTCGCATTCTCTCCGTATCGCCCGAAATGGCCCAACACGCCGATGCCGATCTGAAGACGAACTCCGATCAGTTCCTCTCCAAACTGGCTGAGTATCGCGCGCTTCTCCAGAAAGGGGAAACGGCAGCCCCGCTCGATAAGGCGCAACAACTTTGGAACCAATATTTGACGGGCAATGAGCAGATGCTGGCTTTTGCGAAAACCGGCCGTCAGGCGGAAGCCGCCGACCGGTTCCGAAATTCCGCAAGCCGATTCTACCTTCTTGCAAATGCGCTGAATGAAATCTCCGACGCCGATACGGAACATAATGCGGTTGCCAGCGCCGAGGCGGCCCATATCTATCAGCAGGCGCGGCTTTTGATTTTCGCGGCTCTTGGCGCCATCGCGCTTTTGATGACGGCATCGGCGGTCTTCTTCGAAGTAAAAGTGTGGCGGGTTCTGGTCCGTTCTTCCGGCATTATGCAGCGTCTCGCAAAGGGCGAACTCGACACCGCGGTGGATGGAACCTCCCGGCGTGACGAAATCGGCGAAATGGCGCGCGCGGTCCAGGTTTTCAAGGACAACGCCATCGAGATGCGCCGCCTTGAGGCGGAGACCGAGGCGCAGCGTCAAGCCGCCGCAGAGACGCGCCGAAAGAACGACGAAGCAGCAGCAATCACCGAGCGCCAGCGAACCTTTGTCGTTGCTTCGATCGCGACAGGACTGGAAGCGTTATCGAAGGGCGAGCTGACATTCCGACTGAGCGAGTCGTTTCCGGCAGAGTTCCAGAAGCTACATGACGATTTCAACAGCGCGATGGTTCGGCTGCAGGAGGCGATGCAGCTGATCAAGACGTCTGCGCTCGGCATACGTGCCGGTACGGATGAAATCTCGCAATCGGCCGACGACCTTTCGCGCCGTACGGAACGGCAAGCGGCAAGCCTCGAAGAATCTGCGGCGGCACTCGATCAGATCACCACCGCCGTGCGGAGCATGGCTGACGGCGCGGGCGAAGCCAACAATGCTGTCGCGGCTTCGAAACTGGATGCCGAACGCAGCGGCAAGGTGATGAATCAAGCCGTCGGTGCGATGCACGAGATCGAGCAATCGGCGAAGAAAATTGCACAGATTATCGGCGTGATCGATGAAATCGCGTTCCAGACGAACCTTCTTGCCCTCAACGCCGGCGTCGAAGCGGCGCGCGCCGGTGATGCGGGTCGAGGTTTCGCGGTCGTAGCGAGCGAAGTGCGTGCGCTAGCCCAACGCTCCGCTGCGGCGGCCAAAGAGATAAAGGCCCTGATTTCGACGTCCACTGATCAGGTCAGTGTCGGCGTGCAGCTCGTGGGTCAGACCGGCCAAGCGCTTGATCGCATTGTGAGCACCATCACCGAGATCAATAAGCTCGTTGCCGATATCGCCACAACGGCCAAGGAACAAGCGTCGGGATTGCACGAAGTCAACAGTGCCATCGATCAGATGGACCAGGTCACGCAACAGAACGCCTCGATGGTCGAAGAAAGCACGGCGGCCAGTTTTGGCTTGGCCTCGGAGTCGCAACAGCTTGCCGGTCTTATCGCCCGCTTCAAGATAGGTGACGGGCCGGAGCCGCCCGCGCGCCTGTCCGTTCCCGCGAAAACGGCGCCCGCGAAGCACCGCAATCTCAGCATTCGCCATGCAAGGAGCCAAGGGACGACGGCAAGAAAGATCGCCCCTGCGGAAGACGGTTGGGAAGAATTCTGAGCCATGACCGATAAGGTGAATTTCACGGTCCTACAGCTGCCCGCGGCCTTGGATTGCAAGGCAGCCCCACTGCTTGCTTCCAGGTTAAGGGCGTTGCGCGGTCAGCCGGTGAAGCTTGACGCCTCTCGCGTCAACCGCATGAGCGGTCTTTGTCTTCAGGTGCTCCTATCGGCTCGCAACAGTTGGACATCGGACAATGTGCCGATAGCGCTTGAAGATGCATCCGCGGTCTTCTCAAAGGGGTGGTCGCTTTATGGCGCTGCCCCGTTTGCGAGTTAGGACAGATGAGCGGCAGCAAACTCATACTGACCGTGGATGACTCGGCGACCATTCGCGAGTTGTTGCTGTCCGAACTGGCAGGCCTCGGTCATAGGGTCACCCAGGCTGAAGATGGCATCAACGGACTCGAAAAGCTCGCGCTCGAGCCGCACGATCTCATCATTACCGATATCACCATGCCGCGCATGGACGGCATTGGTTTTATCCAGAATGTGCGCCGCGACGAACGCTACAAGTCAATCCCGATCCTCGTTCTCACGACGGAAAGCGATCCTACCGTCAAGGATCGCGCGAAGCAGGCGGGCGCCACAGGCTGGATCGTCAAGCCATTTGATCCTCGGAAATTGGCGGAAGCAATCCGCAAGGTAACGGCGTGATGTGAGCGAACCAGCCACGTTAGCGCCGGAGGTTCTTGCACGGATCAAGCTGAGTTTCTTTGAAGAATGTGAGGAAATGCTCGGCGAACTTGAGGCCGGTCTCTTGGCCCTCAAACGCGGCGAGACCGATCCCGAAATCATCAATATCGTTTTTCGTGCGGCGCACTCGATCAAGGGCGGTGGCGCAAGTTTCGGTCTGGATTCCATGGTGCACTTCGCCCACAAGATGGAGTCGGTGCTGGCGGCCGTTCGGTCGAACCAGCTGACGCTCAATGCCGCGCTTTTGGGCTTGCTACTGAGGGCGGCCGATGTGCTCACGGATCATGTACGCGCGGCGCGGGGCGGTTGCCAATTGGAAGGATCAGCCGCTCAAGAGATAGAAACCGCGCTCAGCGCGCTTGCTCCGAACGGAACATCCATCGGTGAGGCTTCGGATCATGAGCCTTCAGAGCAGGTTGGATTCCCGACTCTTGCGGCCGACGCGGAAGCGTCTTCGCTTGCCGCGACGCGAGAACGGCGTTGGATCATACGGTTCCGCCCGCATGCGAGCCTTTATGCCAGCGCCAACGAACCACTATTCTTACTGCGCGAACTGCAATATCTGGGTGAGGTCCGCACGACTCTGGATGACAGCGAGCTCCCGTCCATCGAGGACCTGGCTCCAGAGGAGGCTTACCTGCTCTGGACGATTTCACTGACATCAACGGCGGACGAGCAGGACATCCGCAGGGTGTTTGAATTCGTCGAAGCCGAATGCGATCTGAAGATCGAACTGTTTGACGAGAGCTCGGCCGCTCGGGAAGCGGTTAGTCGGAAGATCGTGGACGCCGTGGCCGTCAACGAGCAAACGGGCGGCGTGCGTCCAAGCACATACCGCGATGGGATCGCAGCGGGAGGAGCAGCTTCGCGTCTGGGCGAAACCATCCGCGTCGATGTCGAACGGGTTGATCGTTTGATCAATCTGGCCAGCGAACTGGTCGTGAGCCACACCATACTGGCGCAACGCTTGGCGGGAATCGGCTCGGCAAGCGCCTCAGAAACCGAACTACCGCTCGATGAACTGCATCAGCTGACGCGAGAGCTTCAACATGGCGTCATGGCCATCCGCGCTCAGCCGCTGAAGGTTGTATTCCAGCGCCTGTCCCGCCTCGTGCGCGAAGTGGAAGCCGCAACCGGCAAGCAGGTCAATCTCGTCGTCGAGGGTGAATCGACCGAAGTGGATCGCACCGTGATCGAGCGCCTCATCGATCCACTGACCCACATGATCCGCAATGCCATCGATCACGGCATCGAGGCACCAGAGGAACGCCTTGCGAGCGGCAAGCCCGTGCAGGGAACGCTCCGAATATCCGCCGCGCATCGCGCCGGGCGTATCATCATAGAAATCGCCGATGACGGTTGCGGCATAAACCGGGCGCGTGTCCATGCGGCCGCTCGGTCTCGCGGGCTGATTTCCGGAGATGCCGGGCTGAGCGAGCATGAAATCGATCAACTGATTTTCTTGCCGGGTTTTTCGACTGCCAAGGCGGTGTCCGAGCTCTCCGGGCGCGGCGTTGGCATGGACGTCGTCAGGAGCGGCGTGCAGGCATTGGGCGGTCGGATTTCGGTGCTGTCTTACCCGGGAAAGGGTACGACATTTGTTCTCAGTCTGCCCCTGACGCTGGCGGTAATGGACGGCATGCTGATTTCGGTTTGCGATCGCCATTTGATAGTCCCGCTCAACACATTATTGGAGACGATCCATCCAAAACTCGATGCGATCCGTTCCTTAGGAGCGCAAGCGAGAATCCTGAGTATCCGCGGAGAGCATGTCCCGCTCATCGATTTGGGCCAGGCGCTTGGCTACCGCACGGAAACCGCCGAGATAAAATGCGTCATCCTTTTGGTGGAAGATGATGCCGGACGGCGTGCAGCACTGCTTGTCGACGATGTGCTGGGGCAGCACCAGGTTGTCATCAAGAGCATTCAAGCGAATTACCGGTTGGTAGAGGGGATCGCCGCGGCGACCATTCTTGGCGATGGGAGAGTGGCCCTTATCCTTGATGTTAACTCCATTCTTTTATCGCACGCACGCTGGTCGGCGCCGGTCGAACAGCGTCTTGCAGCGGGATGAGATCATGAGCCAAGTATCAACGGCATTGGAGTCGCCGCGCAGAGAGCTGCTCTCATTCCGTCTCGCTGAACAGGAATTCTGCGTAGACATCATGGCGGTGCGTGAGATCCGCGGATGGACGGAGGCGACGCCGCTCCCGCGTGCGCCCGACTATATAAGGGGCATGATCAACTTGCGGGGAACGGTTTTCCCGGTCGTGGATATGAACGTGCGCTTTGGCTTGCCGGCGAACGATCTCGCGAGCCGGAAGGTCATTATTGTCGTTTGGATCGATACGAGGCTTGTCGGACTCTTGGTCGATGCGGTGTGCGATATTATCGCGGTGACCGATGCCGAACTGCAGCCCACATCCGAACTTGCAGGCGAAGCAATCCGGAGCCTCGTCACCGCCGTTTTGACGGTTGAGAATCGCATGCTTTGCCTTATCACGCTGAACCATCTGCTGCCGGAATTGGATGAAGCCGCGGCATGACATACTCCGACAAGGCAACGCCAGGCGTCGTGCGCGATGTGTTCGCCGGAAGGGAGTTTCCATTCACGTCCCGCGATTTTCGGCAGATAGCCGACATGATGAACCAGGATGCCGGGATCGCCTTGGCGGACGCGAAAGCGCCTCTCGTTTATTCACGCTTGGTGAAGCGCTTGCGCAATCTGGGTGTTGAAAGTTTCAAGCAGTATTGCGAGCTGGTTGAAGGAGCGGACGGCGCCGACGAACGTCAAAACATGGTGGCGGCGCTGACGACCAACGTGACGCGCTTCTTTCGCGAACCGCATCATTTCGAGCATCTTAAAGCCCATGTGTTGCCCGATTTGTTGGACGAGGTTCGCCGCGGCGCTCCCTTGCGGATCTGGTCCGCCGGCTGCTCAACGGGAGAAGAACCCTATTCCATCGCCCTGACAATTCTGTCGATGATGGGTGACGCGCATCGCTTCGATGTCAAAATCTTGGCCACCGATATCAACAAGCGGGTCCTTAACCAGGCGCAACGAGGCACGTATGGAGAAGCCGCTCTAAGTCCGGTAAGCGGCCAGCAGCGCGCCGCTTGGTTCGTTCGGGGTTCGGACACCCATGGTGAGAAGACGTGGAGCGTCGGGAAGGAATTGCGTGCTCTCGTTGCCTTCCGTGAGCTCAATCTGAAGGCGGATTGGCCGATGAAGCAGGCCTACCAAGCGGTCTTCTGCCGCAACGTGGTGATCTATTTCGAGGAGCATATACGCAGCCAGGTTTGGGATGGCATTGCGACCCTTCTGACGCCGCAAGGCTGGCTCTATATCGGGCATTCTGAACGGATTTCCCTGTCGGGGCCGTTTGAATTGAAGGCCTACACGACCTACCGTCTCAAGGAATCGATGGGTTCATGAAACCGACCCGGAGGTCCATCGCCGGCGAACCACCCGACGCCGATTCGAAAGCCGCCCAGTTTACCTGGGACGGCCGGATCGTCGCGATTGGTGCTTCAACCGGCGGCGTCGAGGCACTGTCGGAAATGATCTCGCGGTTTCCCGCAAATGGCCCGGCGGTTCTGGTTGTTCAGCATATCCCCGCTCCTTACATCAAGCGTTTCACGGAGCGCTTGAACAGGATCTCGGCGGCACGGGTCGAAGAAGCATTTGACGGCGCGCCGCTCGGTCCCGGCACGATCTATATCGCGCCTGGCGCTTGCCACCTTGAATTGAGAACCGGCGCCCGAGGCTATCATTGCCGACTGATCGACAAAGAGCCGGTGAACGGATTTAAGCCATCGGTCGATGTGCTTTTCCAATCGGTCGCGGATGTCGCCCGTGGCCATGCGATCGGTGTCATCATGAGCGGAATGGGCCGTGACGGCGTCAAGGGTCTCAAAGCCATGCGCGAGGCAGGAGCAAGTACGCTCGGCCAGGATGCCGCGAGCAGCGCAGTCTACGGAATGCCCAAAGCCGCATTCGAAGTTGGTGCAGTGGAGCGACAGGTGCCATTGGGAAGGCTCGCTATGGAGATTCTCAAGCTCACCAACGCCCAAGCTACGGAGGCATGTTGATGCCCTATGATTCATCGACACGCATCGTGATCGTGGACGATCAACCCTCGATCCGAACTCTGGTCTTTTCCAGCCTGACGCATATCGGCTACCACAACCTTGTCGAATGCGGTGATGGCGAGGAAGCGCTTGCAGAAATCACCGCACGGATGCCAAACCTCGTGATTTCCGATCTGAACATGCCCAAGCTCGATGGATTGGGCTTGCTGCGCGCTCTCCGGACCAAGCCGGGATTTGAAAATATCCCTTTCATTCTCCTGACCAGCCGCGCCGAGACGGACACTGTGAAGAAGGCAGTGGAATTGAAGGTGAACAATTATCTGGTCAAACCGTTCGCCGTCGACGCGCTCAAACGTAAGATCGAGGCGGTCATCGGACCATTGGTATGACCGGTCAAACCACGCCCGTGTCGTCCGAACGGTTGATCCACATTCACCAGGGTGAATGCCGCATCAGCGACGACCCACGCGTGGTGCTGACGACGATGTTGGGTTCCTGCATCGCGGCTTGTTTGCGCGATCCGATTGCAGGCGTAGGAGGGATGAATCATTTTCTGTTGCCCGAGTCCGAAGAAAACGACCGGTCCGCGTCGTTGCGCTATGGCGCCAACGCCATGGAGCTGTTGGTGAACGGCCTGCTGAGCATCGGCGCCAAGCGCGAGCATTTGGAGGCAAAGCTCTTTGGCGGCGGTCGAATGAGCGATGGCCTTACGGATATCGGCGAGAAGAACGCCGAATTCGCTGAGCTGTATCTGAAACGCGAAAGGATCCCGCTTCTGGGAGGAAGCGTCCGCGGGCGTGAGGCCCGGCGCATCCAGTTCTGGCCGGTCAGCGGCCGCGTGCGCCAGCTGGTGCTGAACATCAAGCTTGACGCGATCCCGAAATTGCAGCCGCAATCGGCGCATGGTTCGGTGGAATTGTTTTAACGCGGAGGACCTGGGGACTCCGCTCCACCTCCTATGGGCCCGCGCGAGATGGAAAATTTCACACATTCACGTGTTCTCTCTTCGTTCCTCTGGTGCTTGTGCCTCTGAAGGGCGATATCAGGGTCATGTTCATTCAGACCGAAACGACTCCCAACCCCGCCACGCTGAAATTCCTGCCGGGCCGCGAAATCATGGCCCAAGGCACGGTGGATTTTCCTGACGCGGACGCAGGCAAGCGTTCGCCTTTGGCCACGCGCCTTTTCGCTATTCCGGAAGTGGAGCGGGTGTTCTTCGGCTCGGACTTCGTGACGGTGACCAAGCGCGAAGGCGATTGGCGGCATTTGAAGCCGGTGATCCTGGGCGCGATCATGGAGCACTTTACGCGCGGCCTGCCGCTGTTCGAGAGCGAAGCTGCGGCGGAAACCGAACCCACCTATGAGGGCGAGGAGGCGGACATCGTCGCCCAGATCAAGGAGCTTTTGGAGACGCGT
>DASQIQ010000162.1:0-2515 GCA_035631495.1 Micropepsaceae bacterium | reverse complement strand
CTTCACAACGTCCGCGGCTGCGGGCGTCAGGATGGGATTGCTGAAATTGCCGCCGGTGTTGGGTTCGCGGCTGTAGCGGCCGATCGGCCCCGGCCCGGATGCCGGCTGTTCGAATCCGAAGGTGAGGCGAGACCAGCTGCCCGCCATCGCCGGGATCGAGCCTGCGCTCTCTACACCGGTCGCTGTGTCAATCGGGATGGAAGCGATGATGAAAGGTGCGATGAAACCGATCGTGCCCAATATCGGAAACCTTCGCGCCATGTGAGCCTCCCGCAATTTCTTGCCTGTCATCATATCACAGCCGGCGCTCGACGACCGGCCAGACGAGGCCAAAAAAACTGCGTCAGGATAAGTCCCGGCAACTCAATGAACGAGCCGCTTCTGCTACACCGCCATATTGTCGATCAGCCTCACCGTGCCAACCCGGGCCGCCGCGAGCACGCGCGTTGGGCCTAAGACATCGCGCAATGGCGCCAGACTCGCGGCATCCCGGATAGCGACATAGTCGACGCGGTCGAACCCCGCTTCGAGCAATTGCGCCGCGCCTTCGGCTTCGGCTTGCGGAATGGACACGCCCGCTCGCGCGCGCATCCCAACCTCTTTGAGGACGCGATTGAGTTGCCCGGCCGTGCGGCGCTGATCGGGGGTGAGATAGCTATTGCGTGATGACAGAGCGAGCCCATCGGGTTCGCGCACGGTCGGGACGCCGATGATGTCCAGACCAAGATCGAGGTCCTTGGCCAGCCGCCTAACGACGAGCAATTGCTGATAATCCTTCTCGCCGAACATCGCAAAGTTGGGGTCTGCCTGGAGAAACAGTTTTGCCACCGCAATGGCGACGCCGGCGAAAAAATGCGGCCGGAAATCGCCTTCCAAGCCCACAGCGGGTCCCTCGACGATCAGCCTGGTGGCAAAACCTTTCGGATACAGTTCCTCGACGTCCGGCGCGTAGATCAGATCGGCCGCGCCCGCCTGTTCCAAGATCGCGCGATCCCTTTCGAGATCGCGGGGATAGCGCGCAAAATCCTCATGCGGCGCGAATTGTGCCGGGTTCACAAAGATGCTGACGACGGTTTTGTCGGCGCGTGCGCGGGCCTCGCGGGCGAGCGCCAGATGGCCTTCATGGAGCGCGCCCATGGTGGGCACCAGGGCAATGCGCGCGCCGGTCTTTCTCCACCCGCTGAGGGTCGCGCGCAAATCGGCGGCCGTCGGGGCCACCGGTATTTTCGTTCCGAACATGGTCATTTGTCGACAGTAACGCGAGCGACTGCCGTTGCGCTATCATCCTCTACGGCCCAAATCTCTTCGCTGCCGAAGGCGAAACGGGGAGTCATGGATGGAACAGCTGCGCCAGGAGATTTCCGCCGCCTATCTGGCCGACGAGGATAGCATTCTCGAAGGTCTGATCGCGGCCGCCAAGATGACGCCCGGCGAAGCGAAGTCGACCGAAATTCTAGCACGCGACCTCGTCTCACGCCTCCGTTCGTCGGGGACGCGCAAGAACGGCGTCGATGCCTTCACGCAGGAATATGCGCTTTCGAGCGAGGAGGGCGTTGTCTTGATGTGCCTCGCAGAGGCCCTGTTGCGCGTCCCGGACGCAGACACCCAGGACCGCCTCATCCGCGACAAGATCGCGGGCCGTGCCTGGGAAAGCCATCTCGGCCACTCGCAGTCTCTATTCGTCAATGCTTCAACCTGGGCATTGATGCTGACCGGCCAGGTCGTCGAAATAAAGGACACGTCGCGCTGGGATTTCGACGCGATCCTGCACCGGCTCGCCGCGCGCCTCGGTGAGCCGGTGATCCGCCAGGCGGTGGTGCGGGCGGTCAAGCTTCTGGGCCGCCATTTCGTGCTCGGGCGCACCATGGAAGAAGCCCTGAAGGAAGCGCGGCCCTTTGTCGAGCGCGGGTTTCGTTTCTCCTTCGACATGTTGGGCGAAGCCGTGGTCACCCGTGGCGATGCGGCGCGCTATCTCGAGCGCTACCGGGATGCTCTGCATGCTATTGCCCAAGCTTGGCCGTCGCGCACGGGCCCCCTCATCGAGCGGCCGGGCATCTCGGTAAAGCTCACCGCGCTCCATCCTCGCTTCGAATTCGTCAAGCGCCGCGATGTCATGGTGGAATTGATGCCGCCGTTAACGCGTCTCTGCGCGGAGGCGCGCGACGCACATATTGGCGTCACCATCGATGCCGAAGAGGCCGAACGGCTCGACCTGACGCTCGATATCTTCGAGGCCTTGGGCGAAGAGGATGTGCTGCAAGGCTGGGATGGGCTGGGGCTTGCGGTGCAGGCTTATCAGAAGCGGGCGCTGCCAGTGATCCATTGGCTCATCGACCTCGCGCGGCGCCAGCAACGCACTATCCCGGTGCGCCTGGTAAAAGGCGCCTATTGGGACAGCGAGATCAAACGCGGCCAGGAACTTGGGCTTTCCGATTACCCCGTCTTTACGCGCAAAGTGGGCACCGACACGTCCTATCTTGCCTGCGCGCGCGTCCTGCTGACGGTACCCGAACAA
>DASQIQ010000161.1:0-4972 GCA_035631495.1 Micropepsaceae bacterium | reverse complement strand
AGCCCGGGCCCTCTCGGGCGCACCTGGTTGAACCGCGCAACTAGACGAAATTTCGCAAAGATCGTTTCGCACTATCGTTCGGGTATGCTTGCTTTGCGCATTGCGGCGATCAATCTCTGTCGATCGGCTTCTCGGCGGAATGGGTAATAGTCGCATAGCTTGGTGACAGTGACTTTCGCGTCGATTTCCCGATATGCGTTCAGCGCCCACCTTGCCTGTTCGGCTTGGCCGCGCATCGCGTTGGACGCAATCGCCATCCGAAGCGCCGGCGGCCAATTTGGCTTGACCCGGAGAGCCATCGCCGCCCAGCGTGCGGATTCCTCGTCGCGTCCGGCAATGAAATGGGCGAACGCCATGGCGCTTTGTGTAAGAAAGACGCGAGGGTCGAGCGGATTGAGGCGGATCGCCTTGTTCAGGCTTTCGATCGCGCCATCGGAATCGCCGGCGTAGCCGCGGACCCAACCGCTGCGCTGCCAGGCAACGGCCAGGTTCACGTCGAGGTCAAGGGCCCGATCGATGAGCAGCAATGCGCGCTCAACGTCGCGAAAGAAATACGCATGCACGTGTCCCGCCCAGCACAGCGCGACCGCGTCGGCGGCGCCGATGTCCGCGGCGCGCTCGACCAACCGGGAGATTTCCTTTTCATCGAAGCGCGAGGCCCAACCATTCGCCTTGGCAAAATGATGACACGAAGCCGCCAGACCATAGGGAGTCGAAAAGTCGGGATCTTTTGCTATTGCGGCGTTGAAGAGCTGCAACGCCTTGGCGTTTTCCTCCGCCGTCCATCTATTCCAGCTCGCGAGCCCGCGAAGGTAAAGATCGTACGCGGCCAGATCGCCGGTCATGTCCAGCTTGGCACGCTCGATCTCGGCCTTCTCCAACTGCGGCGCTATCGCTCCGACCACGCGCGTGACGAGCTGATCTTGCAGATCGAAGATGTCGACCAAGGCACCGTCGAACCGATCTGCCCATAGATGGCGGCCCGACTCGGCTTCGATGAACTGCCCGGTTACGCGCATGCGGTTGCCGGACCGGCGCACGCTGCCTTCCAATATGTAACGGACGCCGAGCTCGCGGGCGACCTGTTTGGTGTCGGCCGGTGTTCCCTTGTAGGCGAACGACGAGTTGCGGGCGATGACGAAAAAAGCGCGGTTGCGCGACAAAGCCGTGATGATGTCCTCGACAATTCCGTCGATGAAATAATCCTGCTCCGGGTCGCCGCTGAGGTTTACGAAGGGCAAGACCGCGATCGACGGCTTGTCGGCAATTCCAAGCGAAGGTTTGTCCGGGCCGACCTCGGCGGGGCTGCTCTCCTCCTCTCGAACGGCACCGATGAAACGCAGGCCCCTGCGCGGCAGCGTCTTGATCAGCCTTTGCCGCTCGCCGGTGTCGCCGATTGCGCTCCGGGCCGCATTGATCCGGTTGAACAGGGCCGACTCCGAAATAGCGCGGCCATGCCAGATCGAGGCGAAAAGATCGTCCTTGCTGACCACACGGTCACGGTGCCGGATCAAGTGAACGAGGAGGTCGAAGACCTGCGGCTCGACGGCCACCGGGGTCGTCCCCCGGTGCAGCTCGCGGCGATCGGTGTCGAGCGCACAGTCCTCGAACAGATAGCGCAAGAGATTTCATCCGCTCATCGCGCCGCGCCCTGCGCCGACCATAGCACGAGGGTGCCAACGGAAAAATGGAGGGAACCCTAAGCCGGCATTGAGAGCTCCTGAAAGACTCGGCAGGCTATTTCCGGGCAGGTGAGGGCAGCCGAACGAACGTCGGAAGGAGAAGGACATGAATCCGCTCTTGTCTGCTGCCCGACTTGTCGCTCCTGTCGTCTGTGCCGTGGGGCTGTTGTTGTCGCCACCGACCTGGGCGGCGGAAGTGAAATATGTCGTCAAGCCGGTTGCAGAGATGAAGGTCAAGCAGCTTCCCACAGGCCCGCTGTACTGGCGGATCGAGAGTTTTCCGACGCTGGACCAGGCGAAAGCCGCTGCAGGCGAGTACCGGTGGGATCCCGATACGGTGAGCTACCAAGGATTGCCCTCGCTGACGGCCGAAGTCGCCGGCAAGGCATGGCTCTTCACGCTGGGGCCGCAAGGTGGCGCGACACCCGGCGGGGTAAAGGTGGCCGAGATCGGCCCGGTGCCCCCGCTGTCCGCGCCGGAGTACCTTCTCCGCATCAACTACGGCAGCGGACCGCCCGAGGCCAAAACACCGGTCCATATGCATCCGGGCTCCGAGTCCTTCTACGTCGTCGCCGGAAAGTTGGGCCAGCGCACGCCGGACGGCGTCAACTACGCCGAGACCGGCCATACGATGAACGGACATATGCCCGGCATGCCGATGGAGGTGTTCAACGGCGGCACGACCGAGCTGAGCGCCCTCATCATGTTCGTGGTGGATGCCAGCAAACCATTCTCGGTGCCGGCCACATTCCCGCAAGCGCACGCTGGCCAGTAACGGCAAAGTTGGTTCGGCCGTGCTCCTGCCAGAAACAGATCATGCCCCAAAAAGAAATTTAGGCCGAGTACTCATAAATCCGCGATGTCCGCTTGTCCTCAATAGCAACATCAAAGCGTACGTCGTTTGATGTCGGCGATGGGGACAACAGTCGACTTGAGCAGGATCGCAGGCAAAGGTCACTTCCAACGGTGACCTGCAGCATTTGCGCGAGATGAAACAGTTCGGCATGGGCCGAACTGTTCCCGCGAGACAATTGTGAGCCTCCCAGCAAGGATGCGCTGCAGCCCTGATTTAGCAAGGGCGCTCACGGCTGGCATGGAGGATGAGATGGTCGCCTATTGGGTCGCGCGCTCGAAGGTCAACAACCCCGATCAGTACAAGAAGTACACCGACCTGGTACCAGGCATCCTCCAAAAGTTCGGCGGCAAGATCCTGGCGCGCGGCGGCAAGTTCAAGATCCTCGAGGGCTCGGAGAAATTCCACCGCTTCATCGTCATCGAGTTCCCGAGCTTCGAGAAGGCGGTCGCCTGCCACGAATCGCCCGAATACCTTGAGGCCGCGGCGCACCGCAAGAAGGACGGCGCGAGCGAGTTGGAGATCGTCATCGTCGAGAGCGTCTGACACCAACCGACACGCTTAGAGCATGATCCCGAAAAGTGGGTACCGGTTTTCGGAAAAGATCATGCTCCAAGAAGATGGTTCACCGTGCCTGCGCACTACCTGCCGGAGGCGTTTGTCGATTAGGCCGTGTACCCATAAATTTGGCGGCGCGACGCGACGAAGGCTATGTCCGCTTTGCCCCATGAGCGACTAAGGTCGCGCGGGGTGCAATATGCCGCGCAGGCCAGAAGCGGCTATCATTTGCGTAAGAGATCGAACGCCTCATCTACGCACGCCTCCACACTGCGATGTGCTGTATCGATAACGAGGCGATGCCGATCCCACTTGTCGTAGGCCCGGACGGCAACTGCATCCCAATCGGGCAAGGCTAATCCAGTGACGTCGGTCGATCTTGTCTCGATTCTCCGACGGTGCTCGACAGGATCGCTACACACCACTTCGAGCCATCTAACTTCGGCTCCGGCACGTTGCGCAGCCGTCTCCCAACCTTCCCGGGCTTCTCGGCAATCGTTCACACAATCCGCGATTACGTCCAGGCCGAGGGCTAAATTGTCGGCTGCGATTGCTTGGGCTGCTCGATAGGTCCAGTCGCGGAGGTCGCTTGGCGCCGTGCCCGATGCCCAGATTGCCTGATCCATGGAATCGATCCGCAGCCAGATGGCGCCAGAACGCCGCGCCAAATGCTGCGCGATGCTCGACTTGCCGACGCCGGGCAAGCCAGCCAGTGCGATGAGTCTTGCCATTGCACTACGATTTCTCAACCAGACAGGCCGAAGTTAGCTCAATTTCATCCATGTTCCCACTTGAACCGCGGCGTCTGCAGGTCATTTTCGACGGACGCAGCGGGTGTTGTCGGCTCGACTTGGCGGAAAACTGCTGTCTCGTCTGAAATCCGATCAATGCTGCTTGCCGAGTGTGGCAACGATGCCGATTGGATCGGAGAGCTTGCCATCAAGAAAGGTACGTGGGCCGACATCCCGCCGAAAAGCAATCGCAACGATCCGATCTGCTTTATCTCTACCGCGCCCATCGGCGGCGGCGACGTTAGTCGGCCACATGCGGCGTCGCACGGGCGGCGCTTGCGCGTGACGCCGGGCTGACCATGTCAACGATTACTTTTTGAAAAATTACCCGCTGATAACCTCGGCGCGCACTTGTATGACGCCTCGATCGCCTATGTCGAGGGCCTTTGCCGCGCCAAGGGAGAGATCGAGCACGCGCTTTCGCACGGCTGGGCCGCGGTCAGTGATGACGACCTCTACGCTCTTGTTCGTCTTGATGTCGGTTACCCGAACACGCGTCCCAAAGGGCAAGGACCTATGCGCCGCCGTTAATGAATTTGGATCGAATGGCCAGCCACTGGCCGTCCTGCCGCCATGGTAGGCGTAGTAGGAAGCTCTGCCCGTAAACACCCGTCGATCGGCCGGCCGCCCCTTCCAGGATGGCCGCGAAGCGGCCTTAGGTAGCTCGGGGTGTTCCGTTTCATTGACCCGCGGCTTGGAAACAGGATTCGGATCGGTCTGTGAGTTTGGTTGAGGAACCGGGCTTGGTTCCGCGTGGGCTTTAGGTATAGGCGACCATCTTTCTTCGAACGTTTGCGATAAAGCCGCATTGGTGGCTGCCCAATTGGCGAACAAGAAAATCCATGCTGCCGTCGTCCGCGACCAGTTCATCGAGCCCGTACCAGAGCCAATGCCTTTGAGGTCATAACGTTAAGAGAAGGGAAGTGTTCCCAGTGCGGCCGAAATTGCTTTTGCCCAGCGGTCGGGCGGCTGATTGTCTTAACTTGGTCCTTGCCGAGGCCAAGCAGCGGCGGCCGGGTGGGGGCCCAGCAAATATTGCGCGTGGACCGTAGGATCGGTTGACCCTTGCGAAACTCTGCCCGCCAGAG
>DASQIQ010000160.1:0-3165 GCA_035631495.1 Micropepsaceae bacterium | reverse complement strand
CGAGCTTGCCGAAGCGCTGATCGGGAAAGCTCCGCACCCGGACGATTTCATTATCCTGCCGCAGCAGATTTCCAAGGAGCCGTTGGCGCCGCTGCTGCGCAAGGGGGACGATCAGTTCTTCGATGTCGTGCGCTGGGCGATCTTCGCAGCTGTCAATGCCGAAGAGTTGGGCGTGAATAGCGCCAATGTCGCGCGCATGCGCACAAGCGATGATCCGGATGTTAGGGTTTTCTTCGCCGCGCCGCCGATGGGATCGGCGGGCCTGCATGCCGCGTGGAGCTATGCCATTGTCCGAGATGTCGGCAATTACGGCGAGATCTATGAGCGCAATCTCGGGGCCAAAAGCGCGGCGAGATTGCCGCGGGGCTTGAGCCGCTTATGGACCGAAGGCGGCCTGCTCTACGCTCCTCCGATCCGCTAAACAGGGCCTCTTCAAATCCACTGCGAAACGAGACCGCCGAGCAGGAGCGCGTATACGGCAGCTCCGGCGCCGAGCGCAACCACGCACATCCAATACATGACAGGTTCGGAACTGCGTCGAATGGCGACCCCTTTGTGCGCCCATCCGCCTTTGATGTTTCCCACCCTCAGGCCGCGTCCCAATTGCTGCAACAGCCGATAGAGCGTCCAAGCGAAGATCAGGCCGATCCCAGCGTTGAGCGCGTAGACCACAGACTACTCCGCGGAATAGAGAATTTGGGCTGGGCGAGCGAGCATCGCGTGTATCCTCATTGTGCCAGGAGGTCGCCCATTGCGGCCTCTCCGTTTTGGCAAAAAAGGCACCTCGGCAGGACGCTGCGCTGGTTCGGCTCCCGGGTCCAGGGTTACCGCCCGAATTCGTTGATTTTGTGTGTCCGAATTCGCCTCAAAAACCCGCTCTGCACCAAATCTTGTAGTTGACTTTTTCGGGTGTTAAACCCCTCATAATTTCGGCCTATTCGGCCAAAGAGGCCCACGCAAACAGGGATGGGAACCGTGTCCAAGACACCGAAGATCAAACGCCGCCAATTCCTCGCCGGAGCCGTCGCCGCAGGTCCGGTCATCGGCTTGGCCGCCGCCAGCCGTGCGGTCGCGGCGGAGACTCCGCCGGCGCGCGCCGCCGTTCCCGCCAAGCCCCAAACGGCGGGTGACACGAAGACCCCAGCCGAGGCTCAAAAGCTCGTCACCAGCAACAAAGTCGGCTCGGACTTCATGGTCGACTGCCTGAAGGCGCTCAACATCGACTATGTCGCGTCCTGCCCCGGATCGACATTCCGCGGCATGCAGGAATCCATCATCAATTACGGCATGAACTCCAAGCCCGAGTTCATCACCTGCATGCATGAAGAAGCCTCGGTGGCGATGGCGCATGGCTACGCCAAGATCGCCGGCAAGCCCTTAGCCGCGATGGTGCATGGCGTGGTCGGCCTGCAGCATTCGGCGATGGCCATCTACAACGCGTTCTGCGATCAGGTTCCCGCAATCGTGCTGGCCGGCAATGTCGGACAAGGCACGCAGCGCCGTCCCGGCGTGGAATGGGCGCACAGCGCGCATGACCAGGCCATCATCGTTCGCGATTACGTCAAATGGGACGATCAGGCGAACAATCTGCAGGATTTCGCCGAAGGTCTCGTGCGCGGCTATGACCTGGCAACCACTTCGCCCATGGGCCCAGTGTTGGCCGTCATCGATGCCGACCAGCAAGAGGAAGAGCTGGAGCCCGGGCGCAAGCTGTTCATTCCCAAGCTGCGCACGCGTTCGCAGCCGGTCGGCGACCCCAATGCGCTGGCCGAAGCGGCAAAGCTGCTCGCGGCGGCGGAGAATCCCGTCATCGTCGCCGGGCGCTACACGCGCAGCGAAGCCGGCCCCAAGCGGCTCGTGCAATTGGCCGAGCTGCTGCAGGCCCCGGTTGTGGATGAGCGCACGCGCATGAATATGCCGAGCCGTCATCCGCTCAATCATTCGCAGCGTGGCGCGGCCATGATCCGCCAGGCGGACGTCATTCTCGCGCTGGAGCCGATGGACCTCTTCGGCACGCTCAACAATGTCGATGATCTCATCGGCCGTCCGGCGCAGCCCAAGATCCGCGCCGGCGTGAAAGTCATCGTGCTCGGCACGACCGACACCAATATCAAGCCCAATATGGGCGAGTATGAACGCTATCAGGCCGCCGACGTCGGCATCGCAGGCGACGCGGAAAGCTCGCTGCCCTGGCTGATTCAGGCGGTCGAGAAAGAGATGACGGCAGCGCGCAAATCCGTTGCCTCCGCGCGAGGACAAAAGCTCAAGGAAGCGGGCGCAAAGTTCCTGCAAGCCGCGCATGAGGAAGCGGCCATGGGTTGGGATGCGAGCCCGATTTCTACCGCGCGCCTCTCCGCGGAAATGTGGAACCAGATCAAGGGCGAAGACTGGACGCTGACGTCGGAAGTGAACTTCCTCTCCAATTGGCCCTATCGGCTGTGGAGCATGGAGAAACACTACAACACCATGGGCGGTTCGGTCGGCGGCGGCGTCGGTTACAACGGGCCGGCGGCGCTCGGTGCCGCGCTCGCCAACAAAGGCACGGGACGCGTCACCGTTTCGCTCAATGGCGACGGCGATCTCATGATGTCGCCGGGCATCCTATGGACGGCCGCGCATCACCAGATCCCCATTCTCTATGTCGTTCACAACAACCGCGCCTGGCATCAGGAATATATGCATGTCCAGCGCATGGCACAGCGCAACCAGCGCGGCATCGATCGGGCGCATATCGGCACGACCATCGACAATCCCAACATCGATTTCGCCATGCTCGCGAAATCCATGGGCGTCTATTCGCAGGGACCTATCAGCAATCCCGCCGATGTCGGCCCGGCCATTCAGCGGGCGATTGCGGTCATCAAGAAGGGCGAGCCCGCGCTGATCGACGTCGTGTCGCAGCCGCGCTAAGGGGGAATTCGTGCTCAAATCTTTGGTGCCGATTGTTGCCGTAGCCGTCGCGGGCATGTTTTCCGCGACGGCGGCATTTGCCCAGGCGGACACGCCACGGGGTAACGCCGCCAACGGCAAGAAGCTGTTCGAGACGGTGGGATGTTTCGAGTGCCATGGCTGGGCGGGACAAGGCGGTGGGGCGGGGCCAAAGCTCATCAGTCCGCCGGTCTATCCCGCCTTCATCGCGCAGCTTCGCACGCCGCGCCAAATCAT
>DASQIQ010000159.1:0-2399 GCA_035631495.1 Micropepsaceae bacterium | reverse complement strand
TTGATGATGCCGGCGAGTTCTTCCTTTGGCAGGGCCGTAGGCGCCACGCGAATCCGGTATAGGCCGCCCCCGGACGGACCGTCGGCGATGGTCATTTTGTTGGCTTCCAAAAATGCCGTGACATCCGCGGCGCTGGCCTGCGGGGCAAAGCGGATCAGCGCGAAAGCCCCTTGCGCGTTGGTGCTGCCCGGCGCCGATGCGGTCTCAAAGACACCATTCGGTTGTCCGTTGATGAGGACGCTGCCGATCAGACCTGTCTGCAGCACGATGAGGATCGCGGCGGCGCCCGCCGACCAGGCCAGTGCGGGGGGCGAGAGGCTCGTCAGGAAGGCGGCGAACCGCCCTGCGATGTTGGGCGAGGGCATGCGCCGGCGGGCAGGCTCGGCGTCGATCTTGGCGAAAAGCTTTTCCATGGCCCGCGCCGATGGAGCGCCCAGCGTTTCGTTGAGTTCAACGGTGCCGGCGAGCTCCTCGCGCACCAATTCGTAACGGCGGGCGAGCTCGGGATCGCGGGCGAGCGCCTCCTCGACGCGCTTTGTATCGCGGCGGCTGAGCGTTCCCGCCGCATGCCAAGGCAACAGATCCTCGATCGCGCGGCGCTCTGTCTCGTCATTGTTCGTCGTGCTCATAGCCAACCTCGTTCCAACCCTTGCGCCTTCAAAAGCTCTGCCAATTTCTTGCGCGCATGGAACATGCGGGTTTTCACCGTTCCTTCCGGAATACCGACGATCTCGGCGACCTCTTCCACCGATTTCTCGTGATAGTAGACCAGATCGACGACCTCCCGATGTTCGGCAGAAAGCGCATCCAGGCATTTGCGCAAGACCGTGCTTCTGTCCTTCTTTTGCAGCGCAACCGCCGGATCATCGGACGGATCCTCGATTGCCTCCGCCGCTGCTTCATACAGTTCCTCCTCCGGCCGGCGCCGCAAGCTCGACAACGCCTTGAACCGCGCAATCGCCAGCAGCCAGGTGGACACTTGGGAGCGGCCTTCAAACCGATTGGCTTGCCGCCAGACGTCAAGAAACACCTCGCTGATCAAGTCCTCCGCCGTCGCTTCATTGCGCACCAGGCGCAAGACGAACCGGTACACACGTACATGGTGCCGCGCGAACAGCACCTGCATGGCAAGCCGGTCGCCGCCTGCAATCCTTCCGATCAGTTCCTCGTCCGAAGTCGTTTGCATCGGCCGGCCGCTCGGCTCATGGATGAATCGTATGAACCGATAAGCCACGCGGCTCATATATGGGTCGTGTGAACCAGGAATTTGGTTCAAGCGCAGGCGAAAAGATTTGCGGCGCACCCGTTAACCAGTTGCGAGCGTCGCGACGGCAAGTTTGCCGTCGAATGGTGAGGCGGAACAAGGCCGATTCCGGGCCAAAAGCGTGGCTTTTTGGGCCTCTAACAAAACAAACCACCAAAATCGAGCTTTCATTGAACCCAGGCGGCTTGGCTCGCGACCAATGTGTGGAAGTGATGTTTCAACCCTGGGAGAACCGCCATGAAAACGCATCTTTTGCTCACGACGACACTGGTTGCCGTTACCCTTCTTTCCATCCAATCGGCCTCGGCCGCATCTGCCTCAAGCTACGATCCGAGCACCGGCCGCACCATCACCTCGAACGGAAACGCCGACGGCTCGCATACCGTCACGGTCACCGAGCGCGACGGCAAATCCACCACCACGGTCCGTGGCAAACTCGCGCCGGGCATCTATGTGGGCGATGGCGAAAATGGCTGGAAGCGTTACAACCCGCCGCCCAAACCCCCAGCGGGCCCGACCGGCATCTCAGTCGGCGACGGCAATGGTGGCTGGAAGGCCTATGTTCCCCCGCCCAAGCCCCCAGCAGGCCCGACGGGTATCTCGGTGGACGATGGCAATGGTGGCTGTAAGGCCTATGTTCCGCCGCCGAAGCCCCCGGCAGGCCCGACGGGTATCTCGGTTGGCGACGGCAATGGTGGCTGGAAGGCCTATGTTCCCCCGCCCAAGCCCGCAGCAGGCCCGACGGGCATCTCTGTAGGCGACGGCAATGGTGGCTGGAAACCCTACAATCCGCCTCCGAAGCTTCCCATCGGCGGCTCGGCCTACGATCCGGAAACCGGGCGCACCACGACCTCGACCAGGAATGCCGACGGCTCGCATACCGTGACAGTCACCGAGGGACGCCGCTGAACATCCGCAAAACGAAGGCAGCCCCGTTTCGCGACGGGGCTGCTTCCGCCGAATCCGGCGGAATGCTACCTTCCAATGAGATAGAGGGGGTCGTCGTGGCGACGTCGACGAAGTCACTCCGGATCCTATCGCGAGGCGTGATTTTTGCGGCGGCCGTGTTCTTTGCGGTCTTGCCGTGGTCGGCCGCGCGCGGCGCCGTGGAACTCGTCCAATTCACGCCACCCAA
>DASQIQ010000158.1:0-3252 GCA_035631495.1 Micropepsaceae bacterium | reverse complement strand
ATTGGTTGCGGATAACGACATCATCTGCATCTGTGAATATGTTGGACCGCTGGTCGCGCATGCAGAACCAAAAAGCAAAAAAGCGCACGCCAAAGTCGGCTTAATGAATCGCTTCCCTCCAATCATTCCCAAATCTCCTGCTAAGTTGGAATCTCGCAACGGCACCATGCCGATGCTATTTGTCATCGGGGAGAGGTTTTGATTTCCACCGGCGGATCGGCAGGTGTGAATGTGTGCTCTACGATCAAATAGAAGCCCACTACGGCATTCCTATTCACAACCAGATCGGCTTCGTATTGATTGGATGCTTCAACGGCAACAACTTGATCCGACGTGTGAAATACGTCGCCTTGTTCGACGCGACCTACTTGGCGCCAAGTCGTTCCCTTCTTCAGGTCGCTAGCGTGTCCTTCCCGCAACCTGACCTTCGTAGCCTCACTGAGGGTCCAAGCCTGTTGAACCTCCGGCGTCGCATGAAAGTCTGCGGGCATCTGTCTGATGTGGATGACATCGAACGCGCACCCACTCAGCAAGATAGCGCACAACATTGCGCAAAGGCGCCGTCGCCCGCTGGCGAAAAAAGAAAGCATTTTGCCCCCGTCCTTCTGAGACCTGAGACATGCGTCTCAGACCCCGCCATCGCAATTCCCCTCAAAAGGACAGCGGAACATCGAGATATTATCGGAATGGTCTGGGTTTTTCGAGTCCCTCTCACTTCGCCGTCAAGGTACCGCATGACGAAATTGCGAAAGTCGGAACCCGATTCCCTGAGGACCGCACGCTGGGGATGGCAGTTTTTGGTACGCCCCTCCGCAGGGGAGGAAAAGTCCCCGGGGACTATCCCGTTGCGCAGACCACGTTGAGCAGCGCTTGCTGGCCGGTGCTGACGCGTTCCAGTGCGCGGTCAAGCGCGGCGGGCAAAGCCGCGGCGTCTTCGACTTTTTCGCCGTAACCGTCCAACGCTTCGATCGCTTTTTCATAATGCGTGCCGGGCTCGAAATAGGTCAGCGGCTCGCGATTGCTGCGCGCGGCATAGCCATCGGGATAGACATCGCGGGTGTTGCGACGGACCGCATTCCACATCTCGTTGTTATAGATCACGGTCAGTGTCGGGAGCTTTTCGGCCTTGCCGACATAATGGGCGGGAATCGGATTGCCGAACATATATGAACCGTCGCCGACTGCGCAGATAACGAGCCTGTCGGGCGCGCCAGCCTTCATGCCGAGCGCAGTGCCGAGACCCCAGCCGAGCGCCCCGCCCTGCCCCAGCGAATAGAACGTGCCGGGCCGGGTGAAGTTCAGATGCTCCGATGGCGTCAGCGCTTCCTTGACGATGATGCCGTCGTCGCCCTTCACGCGGTTGATGCAATGATTGATCCAGCCTGGATGGATGGGCGAACCGTTCTTCACCTTTTCCAGATTCGCCGAGACGCGCGCGTTGAGCTTGTCGCGCGCCTCCGCAAGGCGCTTGCGCCGAGAATCGATGCGCGTGGCTGCACTCCTCTCGCGCGCGGCAAGCGCTTCCGTGAGTGCCGGCAGCGTCGCCCCGATGATCCCGGTAATGGCGAGATCGCACGGAAAGCCGCGCAAAGGATAATTTGCGAAGATCGCATCCATGCCGATATGGATGATTCTGCAGTCGGGGCGCGGCGCTTTGTGCTTAGGCACCCAGGGTACGTCGGATTCGAGCACGACGATGACGTCGGCGACATCGAAATAGCTTTCCGGATTGTGCCCCAGATGCATCGGACTGTTCGCCGGCATGCACATGAAATGGTGCTTGCGCTCGAATACCGGAATGGCGAAGCGTTCTGCGAGCGCCGCCAGTTTCGCGACGTCGGATTCCACGCGGCCCGCGCTTCTGGTGATGATCAGGGGAAATTCGGCCGCCGCGAGCATGTCGGCGGCTTCATCGATGGCGTTCGCATCCGGGAACGGCGGCGACGGCGTCCTGTGCCGCGACGGCGAGGCATAGCGGAAATTCTCGATCGGCGCCGCCAGGGTTTCGCGCGGCAGCGTCATATAGACGGGACCACGGGGTTCGGTCATCGCGATGTTGAGCGCGCGATCGACGGCGGATTCCAGGACCTGTCCGTTGGGAAGCTCGTAGTCCCATTTGACGAATTCGCGCGCCATGGCGCGTTGATCGCGCATTTCCTGGGGCCAATGAATCTCGCCGCTGCGCCCGCCGGGAAGGCCGCCTTCTTCGGAATAGGGCGTGCGCCCCGACGTGAACAGCACGGGGATGTTGCCGCGCCAGCCATTGATCAGCCCGCAGAGCGCGTTCGCGGTGCCGACATTCACGTGCACCATCACCGCCTGCGGCCGCCCCGTTTGGAGGTAGTAGCCTTGCGCCATCGCGATGGCGACGTTCTCGTGCGGAACGGTGACGGGCTTGGGCACTTTGGTGCCATGGGCCTGCGCCTTGGCATAGGCTTCGATGATCGGCGCGAAATCGGTGCCGGCATTGGCAAAGAGATAATCGATGCCACGGTCGGCGAGGAGCGCCAGATAGGCGTCCGCCACGGTTCCCGATTCAATGGTTTTTGTCGCCACGCTCGCTCCGTCACGTTTTCAAGAAGGGAATCGCTAGGCGGATGAAATCATCGGCGGCGTCCCAAGGAACCAGGTGCTTGCAATCATCGGCGATGTGAATGGCAAGCTGCGGATAGGCTTCCTTCAATATGATCGCACGCTTCGCCGCATTTGCCCGGTCGTTCCGTCCGAAGATGAGGAGCAGCGGCATCTGTAGTTCCACGAGTCGCTGCCACAGCGGGGTCTTGGGCTCCTTGGGCGGTGCCGTCTCGGCGGCTTCGGCCCGCGCAACAAAGGCGGCGAAATTCTTACCCGTGCTGCGGGAATGGCGTAGCGCCAGCTCCTCGGGCGTGATCAGATCGTGATGGAAGAGATTGGCTTCGAGCAGCTTGCGCGTGTCCTCGATGGTGGGTTCCGCAGCCGCCATGCGGCGTTCCAGACGCTGCTGCGCGGCAGCGCCACCGTCTTCGCCCGCGGCACCGAGCGGCGGCAACAGGCTGCCCGTCCCCAGCACGACGATGTGGCTGTAGCGGGCGGGTTCTTTGAGCGCGAGCTGCACCGCGGGATTGCCGGCTTGCGAATGGCCCACCAGCGCCGCCTTTTTCAGGCCCAGCGCATCCATGAATTTGGGAATGCTATCGCGGCGATAGGCGGCGGAGAGATCGTCCGGCACGTCGGAAAGGCCGAAGCCCGGCTGGTCGAAGGCAATGGCGCGGA
>DASQIQ010000157.1:0-3417 GCA_035631495.1 Micropepsaceae bacterium | reverse complement strand
TCCATGGCGTGGAACAGCATGAAGGGGGCAGGCCGGCCGTCGGCAACCTCATCGCTCGCGACGGTTGTCACGAACTCGTCGTGCCAGCCCAGACGGCCAAAGATAAGGTCCAAAGTCTGGCGGTCGAATCCCGTCGTCGTCGCGACCAGGAACCCGCTTTTCTTCATCGCACGTATGGCGTTCTCGGCGCCGGCGATCGGCTGGACCTTGGCATAGGCCTCGTTCACCTGGGCGCTGAAATCGGCATAGATGGTATCGATCAAAGCGGGGCGCTTGGCATCGGCTTTGGTGCGCAGCTCCACGAAATGGCGCACCATTTCGCGTTTTGACGCGCCGCGCCAATCATTGATCTCGGCGAGGCTGGCCGCCACGCCGCCATGGCTCAGCGCGCTCTGCATCGCTTTGGGCACCTCGCCATGATCCTGGATGATCGTCCCTCCGACATCGAGCGCGACCAGTCTGATCGCGGGCAGGGCGACACCGCCGGAAGCGGCATGAGCCGCCGCCGGAAAGACCGCGGCGGCGGCGATGGTCTTCAGCGATGCGCGCCTGGAAAGGGCCGTACTCATTTGAGCTTTCCGATGAACTGGAGCACCGGTCCCGACAAGGAAACATCCGCCGTGCCGATGGCATAGTTCTGCGACACGTGGCTGTGGTCCTTCAGCACCAGATAGGTCGGACAACGGCCCGCGTCGCAGAGCGCCTTCTTCACGTGATCGGCCTGAACGATCGCGTCGGGCAGATCCACTTCGGTATGGGAGATCAGCAGAGGGATGTTCAGCTTCTTCATGCCCTCGACGGATGAGCGTTCGGCAAGCTCTTTGGGGTCCTTGCCGAAATAATTCGATCCCGTTTCGCGATTGTCGTAGAAGCCGGAGTTCAAAATGGCGCCCTTCACGCCGTGACCGCCCGGCCCGTAGAATTGCGGATGGGCGAGATAGCCCGCGATGAGGCTGGCGCCGGCCGACTCGCCCCAAAGCACGATTCGATTGGGATCGCCGCCATATTGGGCGATATTCGCTTTCACCCAGCGGACGACGGACGCCATGTCTTCATGGGCATCGGGCCAATGGTTTTTCGGCGCGAGGCGGTAATCCATGTTGACCCCGACCATGCCTTGTTTCGTGACCCACAGCATCAGATTGTCGTTGAAGGGCGCGCCGGTCTGGCGCTTGTCGCCGCGTTCGAAGCCGCCGCCATGGACATAGACGACGACGGTTCTACCGGCGTTCTGTCCAACGCTCGGGGTGAAGACGTCGAATTTGTTGAGCGGGTCGGGGCCGTAAGCGATATCGCGGACAACCTTGACGTCCGGATAGGGCTCCTTCTGATTCTGAAACAAAGGCGCATAGAGCTTGGTCGTGTTCGGCACGTCCACGACCCCACCGATCTTGCGGATCGCTGCCGCGATATCGGGCGGCACCTGCGCCAGGGCCCCTGTTGAAAGCGACATCAGCAACAAGGCGGTTCCGGCAAAAGCGCATGTTTTCACGGCCAGCTCCTTCCCTTAAGGCAAGGCCATCATAGCACAGGCTTATAGGCGATGGCCTCATCGCCCACCGCTGCGATGCCGTCGAGGGATTAGTTGGAAGGAGCTTTCACGCCGGTGAGATGACCCGATATGGTGCCGGTATTGTCCTGGGGCGCGCGCTGAAGCACACCGGTCGAGATCAATTTCTCGATGACTTGCTGCATGGCGCCGTTCAGCTCGAGCACGCCCTGCGGGGTGAGGACGACGCGCTGGCGCAACTCGCGCACGGGCGTGCCCTTTTCGTCTTTCAACGTTGCCGACAGGCTGACGAAGTTGATGCGGACGATGCCGCCGGCGATGTTCACCTCACTCACGCCATCGGCAAAAACTTCGTTTGTCATTGGTCAGGTCTCCGATTCATTGTTTGGGCCGCCACGATCTTGCGTATGGCGCGGCTGCCGGAGCGGTTAAACCGCTCCGGCAGGGCAAGCAATACGCAGGCAGCCGATTAAATCAAGCCGCCATCATGCAGCGTGAGCCAGAATGAATCTGTCGTGTTGGCATGGGCGAAATCCACGAAAACGCCATTGTAGAGGCCGACCTGGCTGCCGTCCGTGGACGTCACAAGCTGGCCCGAGTTGAAGGCTTGCAGGCCATTTTTCAGATCTTGGCCGCTCGCCTCCTGGTTCCCGGCAAGGCTAGGATTGTTGTCCCAATCGTTCGCGATGGGCCCGCCATAGACGTCGACCTGTTGGTTCCAAGCCTGGGTTCCCGTGCCTTGCGCTGTCCCCGTAAGAGAGAAATTTCCGCCGGAAATTGTGTATTCGCTGCTTTGCAGCACGCCATCGCCATTCCCGATCTTGCCCGTGCTGCCGTCGGTATAGGTGAAGGGAGCCTGACCACGCAGCCATTTGGCCGCTTCACCGACGATGTCGTTCGGATCGTGATGGCCGTTATCGATATTGAGCTGTGCCGCAATCGCCTGGCGCATGAAGATCAAGCGTGCGTCGTTGCTCGAATGAGTGGGATCGATGATCAGCTGTGCCGCCGCGAGCGGAATGAACAACGTCGTTTCGCCGGCATCGGTCTTGCCGTTGCCGTTCATGTCGCCGATCAACACGCCCCTATCCGAATCGTTGATATGCCCATCGCCGTTGGAGTCGACTCCGGTCGGCAGCACGTCATATTTGCTAAGGACGCCGCTGCTCACCAGATTGGCCACACTGGAATTGTCGGCCGTGCTGCCGTTCCAGGCTGCCTGATGAGTTTTCCAGAACCCGATGGTGCCATCGAAGACATCGGGCGTGAACGCGGAAGTATGATGCAAGCCTGCATCGATGGTGTTGTTGGTCTGGCCGGCTGCAATCGTCACCACTTGGCTCTTGCCGGTCGATGTATTGGCGTCGGAATCGACGGCGTCGTCCGAGCCCGCATTCTGCGTCGTGAACACATAGCCCGTCGGCTTGATGAACTGAACCTCATAGGAGCCGGGGGTCAGATTGGTGAAGTGATAGAGCCCGTTGGTATCGGTCGTCGTGGTGGCGAGTGTGACGTCGTCGCCGGTGTTGAATATGCCGTCTACGCCCGCGCCGATCAGCTTCACGGTTACGCCCGCGATGCCGCTTTCGCCCGAGTCCTGGATTCCGTTCCCGTTGGCGTCATTCCAGACAAAGTCGCCGAGCGCCGCAGGACGCACCACATTGTCGGTGTCGGTTGAGCTGTTGTTGCCCGAATTGCTGTCCGTAAATCCGTTTGGCGGCGTGACGGTGGCCGTATTGACGACAGTGCTCGAAGTGGTCGTAGCCTTATAGAACAAATAGTCGTTGTTGGTGCCGGCCGCATTGGGTCCGGCAATAAAGAACAAATATTGCGCCGAGGCATCGAAACCGGTTGGCGCCAGGCTGAGCACATCGCCTTCTGAGACATCGGGCCCGAAATCGCCAAAG
>DASQIQ010000156.1:0-6555 GCA_035631495.1 Micropepsaceae bacterium | reverse complement strand
ACGACCGTCGGCACCTATCGCGGTTCTGCGGCAGGCCCGAAACAGACGATCGTCTACCGGTCCGTCGACGACAACATCGAATACAAGGTGACGGTGATTCCCTCTTTCCGCCAGGCCCAGGCCGAAGGCGCCAATATCCTCGGCGAACGCGAATACATGTTCCAGAACGACAAGAAAGTTCTCATGGATACGTTCGGACGCGTCGAGCCGGGAAAGGATTCGGTCTATGGCCGCAAGATGACCGTCGAGCTTCCCAAGAATGGCGGACGCGAGACCGCCGCGTTCTATTTCGTGAATGGTAATCTCATCACACTCGAAGCGACCGTGCTTCCGGCCAATGGCGATTTCACCTCGCCCGATCCCGGCCGCTTTATCGACTCGATCGCATTCGTGCTCAGCCGCACGCAGCCCGGCGCAACCGAGCTTCAGGTGCCGGAAGTGGAGTGAACCAATCCGCCTTCCTGCGGCTCATCTGCCGCACGCTTGCACAGCATAGTACCGAATGACTGCCCCTCGACGGACATGATTCAAAACCCGAGGAGGCAAAATTCCTATGGCCCTGTGACGTGAAATAAGCACAATTCTCGGTGCGAGGGGGATTCATGGCACAGAACCGATTTCGCGCCCATCTTAAGATGGGCGTTGCGTTTGCGATGACCGTTGCGATCTGCAGTCCTGCAAAGGCTGGGGAAAGTTCCGGCCAGGAACCGGAGGTGGTGGTCATCACCGCCCGCCCGCCCGATCCCGTGGGCAGTAGGGCGTTTTCCACGACGGTCTTGAACGAGATTCAGCTGCAGACGTCTCCCCTTCTCGACAACGCACTGCGTCAGGTGCCGGGACTTTCGCTGTTCCGTCGCAACAGCAGCCTTTCCGCGAACCCAACGGTGCAGGGCGTATCCCTGCGTTCCATCGGCGCGTCGGGCGCCGGTCGCGCGCTAGTGACGCTCGACGGCGTGCCGCAGAACGATCCTTTCGGCAGCTGGGTGATCTGGAGCTCGTTGCCGTCCGAAGACATCGAGGGCGTCGAAGTCGTGCGCGGAGCTGGCGCCGGTCCTTACGGAGCGGGCGCGCTCACCGGTGTCGTGGCATTGAGCGAGCGCACCGGAACGAGCGCGGTCGTCGATACGGAAGGGGGCGAAATCGGCGAGTGGCGCGGCGCTGCCGCAGGCAATGTGCAGTTCGGCCGGTACAGCCTGGGAGCCAGCGCCATGTACATGTATAGCGGGGGCTGGATTCCCACTGACCCGGCCCAGCGCGGCCTCGCCGACACACCGCTGTCGCTGCAAGCGACCAGCCTCTCAACTCACGGCGGTGTCGAAATTCTGCCCGGGACGCAGGTAACGGGCCGCTTCGGCTATTACAATGAAAAGCGCGACACCGGGGTCAGGGGCGCAAAGTCGACCGCCGACGGCACGACCGGAAGCCTCACCGTTGCGCATCCCGAACGCGAAGGCGAACTCGGCTGGCGTATCCAGGGCTGGTTCCGCGATACGGACATGTCCAATCTTACCTATGCGATCGGCGCCGGGCGTAAGACGACGACGCCCGCCGGCAATCAATATGCCGTGCCGGCGCTGGGCTGGGGCGGCAACGCCGCGCTCCGCGGCACGCTGCCGTGGCTCGATTGGGAAGTGGGCACGGATGTGCGGCTGTCGCAAGGCGAGTCGCGGGAATTGTTCAGCTTCACCAACGGCGCGTTCCGCTCTAGCCGCTTCGCGGGTGGCCGCACGCTGGTTGCCGGCGCCTATGCCGAAGGCGCAAGCCGTTTGGACGACGATTGGCTTGTGACGGCCGGTGTGCGCTTTGACGAGTGGCGCAATTACAATGGCCACATCGTCGAACGGACCTTATCGACCGGCGCGATTACGCTCGACAATCCAACGAGCGATGCCAGCGGCTCGGTTCCGACCGCACGCGCCGGCATCCGCAAGGATTTGGGCGATTATTTCGTGCGGTCGGCTGCCTATGCGGGCTTTCGTGCGCCTTCCTTGAACGAACTGTTCCGCGCCTTTCGCGTTGGAAACAATTTTACCCTGGCCAATTCGGGGTTGAAGCCGGAACAGCTGCAGGGCGTTGAGATCGGGGCCGGCGACGACGACGGCGCGTTCACGTGGAACGTAACAGGATTCTGGAACCAGATCTCCGACGCGATTACCAACGTGACACTCGCGACGGGTCCGGTCACCTATCCCGGCGCGGGCTTCATTCCGGCCGGCGGCCAGGTGCTCCAGCGCCAGAACGTCGGCGACATCCGTGCCTTCGGCATTGAGGGCGACGCGCAATGGTCGCTCAGCGATGCTCTGGCGCTACGCGGCGCGTTCAACCTAACGGACGCACATGTGGAGGGCGGTACGCAGGCGCCGCAGCTCACGGGCAAGCGCCCCGCGCAGACGCCGCGCTGGACCGTCACGGGCGGCATCATCGTCAACCCGGACCCTATTCTCACGCTGGAAGCCAATGTGCGGTACGAATCGCTCCGTTGGTCGGACGATCAGAACACGCTGCGCCTTGGCGGCGTTGTCATCGTGGATACGCGCGTCAATTTCCATGTGACGCCGATGATCGATGTCTACGCCGCGGTCGACAACGTCTTCAACAGGGAGGTCGGCACCGCCCGAGGCGCGGATCAGGTGCTCACCATTGACGCGCCCCGTCTGTTCCGCGCCGGGGTCAGCTACCGTTATTGATTTGAAGACGAGTGAGGGTCTATTCCCCTGTGGCGCTCGGCAACCGGCCGCCATCGCCCAATATGGTTCCGTTGGGAAGAACGGCGGTGACGAATTGGCCGCCGCGAGAGCCGTCTTTCAGGGGATGAATGATCACGGTGACCTTGTCGCCGGGCTTCACCGAATCGGGCTTCCAGCCGACGCGAGCTTGCTGCGCGGGGGCGCCCATTTCGAGCGCCCATTGCAGCGGCTTACCGCTTGCCTGATCATCGACAATGATCCGAAGCCAGCTATGGGGGTTGGTCCATTCGAACTCCTTGACCGTGCCCGTCATGGAGAGGGTCTTGTCGGAATCGAACATTGCAAAAGAATGATGCGCCAAAGCCGGCGCCGCGAAGGCAGAGGCCGCAAGCGCGGCGAGGCCAAGAGTTTTGACATTCATGGAACAGCTCCCCAGTGACTTCCGGCAACTATATGGCGGCCCGCCGCGACGCCACAAGAACCCGATATGGGGGAGGGGTGAGGGCTCTCACCATCGCTCCGCTCAACCTTAATTGCGCTTCAGGTTGGGGCGAAAATCCCCATTTTCCGCAACGCAGCGCGAGCTTCGCGTGTACGGGCCGGGAACCTTTACCAAGGCCTTTCATTTTCTTGGTAGCGGCCGGCGAGATCGCCTATCCGTGGCGTGAGTATGGGATTTCACGTTGCGTAGAGGACAGCGATGACGGGGCCCAAAGGAGATACACGGGTAATGATCGAGGCTGGGGTTGAAGAGAAGGATGACTTCGATGAGACCTCTGATTTTTGCGACTTTGGCTATGTGCTGGCTAACAGCGCCGACTCTAGCCCAGCCCCAACAAGTGACCGGCGCCGCGACGGCTCAGACTGATCTGGACCCGCGCGGAAATCTTGCCGGTCCCCACACCAACCAGACGAGCGGCGGGGAGGCCGACAACCCGGCTCCTCATATCTACAAACGCGGCGAGCACATCTCGCGCAGCTACGGAGCGTTCGATGACGTCGCCAATTGGGCGCAATTTCATCTGACGAAACCGCCGGAAGGATCGCACTGGGTTCATTTCGGCGACAATTATCTTCTCGTCAAAGACGAGAGTGGGCTCATCACCGACATTGTGAAGGCCTCCTGATGGCGGCGATGAAAAAGCCTCGCCGGTAAAACCGGCGAGGCTTTTTTGCGTCATTGGTCCAGACCGGATCAGCCCCCTAAAGCCGTCATCTCGATGCCGCTGATCTGCACGTCATAGCCATTCACATCGACAATGTGAAAGCTATGCGGGCCATCCTCGCGCGGATTGGGATAGCCCAGGCGCTTCAATTCGGCGCGCACGCGCGCCTGGCTGAAGTCGGCGATGGTGTAGGCAATGTGATTGACCAGAGCCCGGCTCTTGCGGCGCGGCGTCCCCTCGCCTCGTGCGGGCGCGTCCGAATCGCGCGAGCGGATGATCAAACTTGTCAGCGGCACATCATCTGCGGTGACGCCCGGGGGTTTGTCGCTCCTCTTGCCGAAGGGCAGCGCGACATCGGTCTTGGTCGCGCCCACTTGGTCGAGATTGAAGATTTTCGAGTACCAGTCCGCGGCCTGCCGGAAATTGGCGCAAGTGTATGAGACGTGATTGACCAGCGCGACTTTCAGCGCCGGGTTGGATGCGGCGCCACGCGCATCCGCCGCGTAGAGTGTCGTTGCTGCGAGCGTCAGCGTTTCGATGAGCCGGCGCCGGCTGATCTTTCCGGTTTGGTAGTCCTCGATCTCTTGCGCAATGAAGCCTTCCATGACGCCTCTGGATTCGCCTAACGCCGGAACGCGTTCTCTTCGGCCGCATCGCCGATTTGGATGTCGTAGTCGAAGGGATCGTAGACATGCAGGCTGCCATTGCGCCCGGTCGGGGAAAGACCATTCGCGGTTAAAGCAGCGCGCACCTTTGCTTCGTCCCAATTGGGGATCGTGTAGCAAATGTGATCCACCACGGCCGTGGCCTTGGTTGCGGCCGTTCCGTTGCGCGGCAGGAAAAAACTGCCCCCTGCGCCCGGACCCGGACCGAACATCAGCCGCGCCTCTTTGCCGGTATCCGCCGCCGGTACATTTTCCATGCCGAACACGCTTCCATAGAAATCGCGCGCCTTGCGGTAGTCGGGGCAGGCATAGGAGATGTGGTTGATGCCGACGGCTTTCAGACCCTGGGCCGGCGCCGCGTTCGCGGCACTCTCGCCCGCCGCATAGACGGCGGCGGCAAGCATGACGGTTTCACAGAATTGCCGGCGATCGAGCTTGCCGCTGTCGAGATCCGCGACGAGATCGGCGATGAAACGTTCCATCGCCTAAATCAGCGCGCGCGCTCTGTGGTATCGGGATTCTTGTAGCGAATCGCCTTGCCGTCGTCGTCGAGGACCTGCAAGGAGGCCTGGAATTGCGCCGGCGGCGGCATTTTCGGCGGCGTGTCCGCCTGCAGGATGAAGAGCCGGTCATGATCCATCAGGGTTTCCGAAAGCAGATAGCGCCCGCTGTCCGGCAACACCACGCTCACCCTCTGGCTTTTCATATTGTTGGTATGTTCCATGCCGTCATAGCGGACATCGCCCTTGGCGCGGATCACCTTCGCTGCTTGGGAAATCGCCGTTCCCGCTTCGCCGGGCGCGCTCGCATAATTCACCACGGTGATGGAGTATTCGCCGCCCCGCGCGTCCTTGGCGGAGTAAACCTTGGCTGGGAGCGATGTCCCTTTATCGGTCTTGTAGGTGATGGGCTCGACCTTGGGGTCGCCGGGGAAATTGACGGTGAAATGGTCTTGGCGATCGGTAAATTCGCCCCAGCTTTGCGCGTAGACCGGACCCGACAACAACAGGGCCAGCGCGGCCGGAATGATGCTCGCAAAGCGCATGGAATCTCCTCCGATGGATCTGGACTTAAGATGACACAAAACGCCGTCCCTGTCCTTAAGCCTCAACGGACCGTGAACGCCCCCCAGCGTTCCAACCAACGCGCCTTGCCGGGACAGCCTCAAAGTGCAAATGATCGCAAGGATTTCCCGAAGGTAAGCGATGGGCAAGCGGCCTGACCAGACCGAAGCACAGAGTCACGGCTTGGCCGATCACCAATATGGCGATGCGCTCACGCACCGGCACGATGCCCAATCCGACCATGATCACGACGATTTCGAGGACAGCGGTCCGCTCGAGGAAAACCCGCTTTGGATCCAGGATCATGTGACGCTGACCAGCGTCGGCATCGATATCGGCTCGTCGGGCACGCAAGTGATCTTCTCCAAGATACACTTGCGCCGTTTGGCCGAGGATTTGACCAGCCGTTATTATGTGGTCTCGCGCGAAACGCTATTTCAGTCGCCGGTTTCTTTGACTCCCTATCAAAGCGAAACGCGCATCGATGATGTGGCGCTGAAGCGCATCATCGACGATGCCTATTCTTGCGCCCGAATAGCGCCCGCGGACATCGACACCGGCGCGGTCATTCTCACCGGCGAAGCGCTGCGCCGCGAAAATGCGGAAGGGATTTCCGGGATGCTTGCGGAAGCAGGCGGCGATCTCGTTTGCGCGACCGCAGGCCATCACATGGAATCCATGCTCGCGGCCTATGGCTCGGGCGCCTCGCTTGTGTCCACCGCGAGCGGCGCGCGCATCCTCAACATCGATATCGGCGGCGGCACGACGAAGCTCGCGCTTGTCGAGGGCGGCCGCGTCATCGCGACGGCGGCTGTGCATATCGGCGGGCGGCTGCAAGTGGTGGACAAAGACGGCCGTATCGTGCGCCTCGATCCGGCGGGCCGGGCCCATGCGCGGCGCGCCGGGTTCGATTGGAGAATCGGCGATTCTGTGGAGGATTCCGATCTCGATAAGGTCGCCGATGTGATGGCCG
>DASQIQ010000155.1:0-2449 GCA_035631495.1 Micropepsaceae bacterium | reverse complement strand
GATTTGTAATCACGGGGTCGCGGGTTCGATTCCTGCAGCCGGCACCACTTCTGGACGATCACCGTCCGCAATCCGAATTGAAACCCTGCAAGGAGTCCCAGTGTCAGCCGAGAAAGAAACCGTCGTCCGCCGCCTCGATGCGATCGTCGATGATTTCTGCCGTCGCACGCGCTTCTTCAAGGAACCGATGACCACGGGGCGCGCGCGCATGTTCGTGACGCAGCACCGCCAGAACACGCGCCAGCGCAATTCGGTGTTGAAGCTGAAAGTCGCCGCCAATTGCCCGGATTGGGAGACGCGGCTTCGAATCATCGGCGCCTGCACCCAGGAGGTCATCGCGGATCACGAACACGGCCACGGCAAGGCGCATTGGCAGATATTGGAAGAGCTCGGCACCTATATCGGCATGAGCCTCGAAGAAATCCGCGCCGCCGCGCCGATCGACACCACCCAGATCGCCTGGGCCGCGTGGGAAGGCCTGATGGCCAATCGCCATTGGCTCGAAGGCATCGTCGCCAACACCTGCGCCGAGCGCGCCAATGTCCCTGGCTACGGCGAGGGCGTGATGCGAGAGAAGGGCTGGTTTGGCGTCGAACGCAAACGTTGGGGCGAACTGTTCAGGCTCGACAATGAAAAGCTCGATTTCTTCGAGCTGCACGAAGCAGCCGACATCGAGCATTCCGATATGGGCTGGCAGGCCATTGCCAAATTCGCGCGTGAGCTGCGCATGGAAGACGCCGTTGTCGAAGCCTGCCGCAAGAATCTTCTGGTGTGGGAACTCTATCTCAACGGCATCGCCGCGGCGGGAGACAGGCTCGACGGCAAAATCGTCTGAGGAAGCCAAATCGAATGATGAGACCAGTCTTGGCCGCAGCCATCGCTGCCGTGGCAATTTTGAATGCCCAGAGCGCGGATTCGGGGGAGAGCACGCCGGCGATCCTGTGCCCGCAAGAAGAAGGCAAACTTCCCGGACCCTATGTTCCCACCGCGCAAGCAGCGCGCGAAATCTACCAGGCCGTTGCCCGCGCCCGCCATGTGCTGCGATCCGATCTCCAAATTGTCGTTGTCGATGAATCGGATGGCTGGGGTGTCTTGCAGGTGATACGCGGGACGACAAACGACCCTGTGGGTTTCGAGCTGGAAATCAACAAATGCAGCGGACAAATGTTCGCGCGCAAGGCGCTGTAAAATTCAAAAGCTCGATCCGACCTCACCCAACGGGGAGGTCGCTTACCGAAGCGCGAATGCGCGTAGGTGGGCGGGTGGGGGGACGTCGTAAATCCGCAGTTCGCCTTCCGGGGACAGTGGGATTTTTTCCGTGTAGGATTGCCCGCAACAAAGCCAAAGGCTGGATTTGGGAGGCAGGTAGATGGCCCAAACGCTCGACGTCGCGGAACTGATCGACTCTCAAAAGGTCAGCCGATATCAATGCGTTATCGCCTTTATGGCGTGGCTGACGCTGTTCCTGGACGGCGTCGACAATCAGTCCATCGCCTATGTCGCACCGGCCCTGACCACGGACTGGAATCTCGGCCGCGGCGCCCTGCGCACGGTCTTCTCGTCCGGTGTCCTCGGTGTTGCCATTGGGGCGCTCATTATCGGGCCTCTGGCCGATCGCTTCGGGCGCAAATTGGTAACGGTCCTGACCGTGGTTTATGTCGGCCTGTTCTCGCTTCTGGTTACGCAAGCCGCGGGGATTTCCCTAGCTCTGACGCCAATCATCTCCGACGCGAGCAATCTCAATGTGCTGATGGTGTTGCGCTTCTTCACCGGTCTGGGTCTGGGCGCGGCGGTGCCCTTGGGCGTGGTAATCGTGAACGAGTTCGCGCCCAAACGGCGCCGCGCCGCCATGGTGACGCTGATGGGTTGCGGCTATGCGATGGGCTCCGCGTCGGGCGGCGTGCTGGCGTCCAATCTGGTGCCGGCTTTGGGCTGGCCGGCGCAGTTCTATGTCGCCTCCGCGCTGACGCTGTTCATGGCCGTCGTGCTCTGGATGTGGTTGCCGGAATCCATCCGCCTACTGACGGTTCAGGGCCGCGACAGCGAGGTCGCCGGCATCTTGCGCAAGATCAATTCGGCGCTGTCCTTCCCGCCCGGCACCCATTTCGTGCTGCGTCAGGAAGCCCATGACCACAGCGCGAACAGACTCCGTCCTGCGCGCCTGTTCATGGAAGGGCGCACCGCCAGCACGGTGCTGATCTGGCTTTGCCTGTTCATGAATACGCTCGCTCTGAATTATCTCAACAACTGGCTGCCGACTTTGACCACCGAAACCGGCCTCCCCGAAGCACAAGCCTTGCGCGCCGCGGCCTCGCTGCAATTCGGCGGCATGCTGGGCGTGATCTCGCTTGGCTTCCTCGCCGACCGCTTCGGCTTCTTCCGAGTGCTCGCCGCATCGTTTACCGCGGGCGGCGTCTTTATCGCGCTCATTGGTTGGGCTGGCGCGGAT
>DASQIQ010000154.1:0-1582 GCA_035631495.1 Micropepsaceae bacterium | reverse complement strand
TCGCCGCGCGGATGAATTTCCCCTCGCGCCATCCGCTCAATCAGAGCAATCGCGGCAATCGCGCGACCGTCAGTCAGGCCGATGTGATCCTCGGATTGGAGGTGGTGGATTTCTGGGGCATCACCCATGCTTTCCACGATCAGATCATTTCGAGCTCCAACCCGACGACGCGCGAGGGTGCCAAGATCATCAGCATCAGCTCGGGCGATCTGTTCATCAAATCCAATTACCAGAACTTCCAGCGCTTCGAAGCGGTCGACCTCGCCATCGCCGCCGATGCCGCGGCGACCCTGCCCTATCTGATCGAAGCGGTCCGGCACGAGATCACCGCAACGCGCAAATCGGCGTTCCAGGCACGCGGCGCCAAGCTCGGCGAAGCCCATCAGGCGGCGCTGACGCGCGTGCGGACCGACGCCGCCAATGGCTGGGATGCGAGTCCGGTCAGTACTGCGCGGCTCTCCGCGGAATTGTTCGAGGTCTTGCGTCATGAGGATTGGTCGCTCGCCTCCACCAAGCCGTCTGGCGTCAGCAATTGGCCGCAACGGCTCTGGGCGATGGAAAAATATTAACACTACACCGGCGAATCCGGCGGCAACGGCATCGGCTTCGGCGCGGCCGCCGCGGCGGGCGTCGCACTGGCCAACCGCGCCCATGGCCGCCTAACCGTGACGATCCAGCCCGATGGCGATCTGATGATGGGACCGGGCATCCTATGGACGGCAGCCCATCACAAGATTCCGATCCTTTATGTGATGCACAACAATCGCGCCTATCATCAGGAATATATGGGGCTGCAGAAAATGGCGAACCGCCGTATGCGCGGCATTGATACCGCTTATATCGGCACCACGCTGCGCCAGCCCTTCATCGATTACGCCACCATCGCCAAGGGCATGGGGGTCTATGCCGAAGGGCCGATCGCCGATCCCAAGGATCTGGGCGCGGCTTTGAGACGCGCCATTGCCGTGGTTAAAGGCGGCGAGCCGGCACTGTTGGACGTGCTAACCATCGGGCGCTGATTGCTGACAAACATATCGAATTGGGCGACAATCGGGGGTCACCGGGAGGCACCATGTCCGCGCGTATCAACCATATCGGCATAACCAGCGACTATTACGCCATGAATGCGCGCTTCTATGAGGCGCTGTTCGGCATGAAGACCGCCAAGAAGTCCTTGCCGCCGTCGCGCGCGATCTCGGTGGGCGATGGCTATTTCGGCATGACGCATATTCCGCGGCGCGAGGGGCGCACCAGCGGGCTCGATCATTTCGGCATCGAAGTCGACGACATCGAAGACACCATCGCGCGGATGCAGAGATTCGATCCCTCGCTCTCCGCCCTGAAGCGCCCGCCGATCCGCCCCTTTGCCGCGTACAGCACGCATGATCCCGACACCAACATCTTCGACCTCTCCCAGCGCAATATCGGTTTCCAGAAGGATGTCTATGCCGACAATGAAGGCAGCGAGACACGCCTGCGCTCCGTCAGCCATATTGCGCTGCGTACGCCCAATGCCGAACGCTGCGCGCAATTTTATGCCGAGGTGTTCGGCCTCTCGCTGCTGAACAAACCGACCGACGAG
>DASQIQ010000153.1:0-9456 GCA_035631495.1 Micropepsaceae bacterium | reverse complement strand
AACTTCATGGCGGAGGCCTACATCCTGACCAAGGAGGAGGGCGGCCGGCACACGCCGTTCTTCGGCAATTACCGCCCGCAATTCTACTTCCGTACGACGGACGTGACGGGGATCGTGAAGCTGCAGGCTGGCACCGAGATGGTGATGCCCGGCGACAATGTGTCGGTCGAGATCGAGCTGATCGTGCCGATCGCGATGGAGGAGAAGCTGCGCTTCGCCATCCGCGAGGGCGGGCGAACCGTCGGCGCCGGCGTCGTTGTCACCATCATCAAATGAGGTTCGTGGAGCCCCAAGCGGTGAACACAGGAGTGTAGCTCAGTTGGTAGAGCGGCGGTCTCCAAAACCGTAGGCCGGGGGTTCGAGCCCCTCCACTCCTGCCAATTGCGAATGGAATTTGAAGGTAAGCATGGCTGACGAGGCATCAAAAGAGATCACGGCGGCGCCGGCAAGGCGCGGCGGCCCGCTGCAATTCTTCCAGGAAGTGCGGCGCGAGACGTCCAAAGTGACCTGGCCATCGTGGGGGGAGACCTACCTCACCACCATGATGGTCTTGTTCATGGTGGTGATCAGCATGGTGTTTTTTGCGGTCGTCGATTATGGCCTCGGCGTCGCGCTGAATTTTGTGCTCGGCGTTCGGTGACGGAAGCGGGATTTGAAGGACATATTTGAATGACGACGCACTGGTACATCGTTCACACCTATTCGAACTTCGAAAAGAAGGCCGCTGAGGAGATCAAGCGCCAAGCTCAGATTCAGGGCTTGGCCGATTTGATCGAAGAGGTGATGGTCCCGACCGAAGAGGTCGTGGAAGTGCGTCGCGGCCATAAGGTGAATGCGGAACGCAAGTTCCTGCCGGGCTATATACTGGTCAGGGCGGAACTGACCAACGAGGCCTATCATCTGATCAAGAACGTGCCGAAGGTCACCGGCTTTCTGGGTCAGAACAACAAACCGATGCCGCTGCGCCAGGGTGAAGTCGACCGCATCCTGAACCAGGTGCAGGAAGGCGCGGATCGTCCCAAGCCCTCGATCACCTTCGAGATTGGCGAACAGGTGCGGGTGGCCGACGGGCCGTTCACCTCGTTCAACGGGACGGTCGAAGAAGTGGACGAGGACCGTTCGCGGCTGAAAGTCGCGGTGTCGATCTTCGGCCGCGCCACACCGGTCGAATTGGAGTTCACGCAGGTCGAGAAGGTTTGAGTCCCATAAACCGCGGGAGGTCCGGCCAGGACCGTTGACCGCAAACCGCGAAGGAGGCGGCACAGCACATGGCGAAGAAAATTATTGGCTATATCAAGTTGCAGGTGCCCGCGGGGTCGGCCAATCCGTCGCCCCCTATTGGCCCCGCGCTTGGTCAGCGCGGCCTGAACATCATGGAATTCTGCAAGACGTTCAACGCCAAGACCCAGGATCAGGAAAAGGGCATGCCGATACCGGTGATCATCACCGTGTTCTCGGACAAGTCCTTCGCCTTCGAGATGAAGACGCCTCCGGCGTCTTATTTCCTGAGGAAGGCGGCGAAGATCGACGGTGGCTCCAAAATGCCGGGCCGTGATTTCAAAGGCGCGGTGACTCTGGCCCAGGTGCGCACCATCGCACAGGCCAAGATGAAGGATCTCAACGCGAACGACGTGGATGCGGCGATGCAGATGATCATGGGCTCCGCTCGCTCCATGGGTATTGAGGTAAAGGGCTAGCCATGGCGAAAGAAGGAAAACGGCTGGTAAAGGCACGCCAAGGCGTCGATCCGGCGAAGGCCTATTCGCTCGATGAAGCGGTGAAGATGGTGAAAAGCCGGGCCACCGCGAAGTTCGATGAAACCATCGAAGTGGCGATGAATCTCGGCGTCGATCCGCGCCACGCCGACCAAATGGTGCGCGGCGTGGTGTCGCTTCCCAACGGAACCGGCCGCTCGGCGCGCGTGGCGGTTTTCGCCAAGGGCGCCAAGGCGGACGAGGCCAGGCGCGCGGGCGCTGATCTGGTCGGCGCCGAGGATCTTGCGGAGCAGATTCAGAAGGGCGAGATCAATTTCGACCGCTGCATTGCGACGCCCGACATGATGGGTGTGGTCGGCCGCCTCGGCAAGGTTCTGGGTCCGCGTGGCCTGATGCCCAATCCGAAGGTCGGCACGGTGACCATGGACGTCACCCAGGCGGTGAAGGACGCCAAGGGCGGTGCGGTGGAATTCCGGGTCGAAAAAGCGGGCATTGTCCATGCCGGCGTCGGCAAGGCCAGTTTCGAGGAAAAGGCCATCGCAGAAAATGTGCGGGCGCTGATCGATTCGGTGGTCAAGGCCAAGCCAGCGGGCGCGAAGGGCCATTATGTGAAGAGGATATCCATCAGCTCGACGATGGGACCGGGCGTGAAGATTGCGCTCGATTCGGTCGGCCAAGCGGGTGCGATGTAAGGAGATTTGAGATTTCCGGCGTGCGTGCGCTGGAAAACCTGTCCGAGACCGCAGGCGTCCTCAGCTGAGGACTTAATCGGAAGAAAGCCGGCGCAGACGGGGCGAGAACCGATTATTCGGATGCAAGACGCATCCGGGAAACGGGTTTGGACCCTGGGACGGGAATGTCGGGAAAGGTGCAAGCCTTTCGCGGCTCATCACAGGGGGAAGCTGCGACCGCGCAGTCCGGCTTCCGTTTGAGAAGGAGTGGGTATGGACAAAACCCAAAAAGCGGAAGCAGTGAAGGGCCTGCACGGGCTTTTCACCGAAGCCGGTGCTGTTGTGGTCGCCCACTATAGTGGCATGACGGTTGCCCAAATGGGCGAGTTGCGTTCGCGCCTTAGAAAGGCCGGCGCCTCGTTCAAGGTGGCAAAGAACCGTCTTGCCATGCGTGCGCTCGAAGGAACGCAAGCGGCAGGCATCTCGGACCTGTTCAAGGGCCCGACGGGAATCGCCTATTCCAAAGACCCCGTCGCAGCCCCGAAGGTCGTGGTCGCCTACGCCAAGGAGAACGACAAGCTCAAGATCCTTGGCGGTGTCGCGGTCGGGTCGGTGCTCAATCCCCAAGGCCTGAAAGCCTTGGCCGAGCTACCCTCGCTCGACCAGCTCCGGGGCAAGATTCTCGGCCTCCTGCAAGCCCCTGCGACGAAAATCGCCGGCGTGTTGCAGGCGCCCGCGGGAAGCCTTGCCCGGGTCATCTCGGCGCATGCAAACAAGGAAGCGGCGTAAAGGCACTGGAAATACTCAACGTCAAACCCGATATAGGAAACTGAGAAATGGCAAATCTCCAACATTTGGTCGACGAGCTCTCGAAGCTCACGGTTCTCGAAGCGGCGGAACTTTCCAAGCTGCTCGAGGAAAAATGGGGCGTGTCCGCGGCAGCGCCGGTGGCGATGGCAGCGGCTCCGGGCGCCGGGGCGGCAGCGCCGGCCGCGGTCGAGAAGACCGAGTTTACGGTCATGCTCATGGCCGCGGGCGACAAGAAGATCAACGTGATCAAGGAAGTCCGGGCCATCACGGGCCTCGGCCTCAAGGAAGCAAAGGACCTCGTTGAGGCCGCTCCCAAAGAGGTGAAGGCGGATGTGTCCAAGGACGAAGCCGAAAAGTTGAAAAAGCAGCTCGAAGACGCAGGCGCGAAGGTCGAGCTGAAATAAGGAGGCGTGGCGGCTGTCAGAAGCTGACGCGCAGATACGCATAACCCCGTCTCCCCGGCGGAAAGGCTCTGCCGGGGAAGTCGGGTCTTTTTGTCCTGATACAAGGCAAGGGATCGCTCGATGACTCTTTCATTCACAGGCCGCAAACGCTTCCGCAAATATTTCGGCCACATGGTCGAGGTCGCGGAAATGCCGAACCTGATCGAGGTTCAAAAGACCTCCTATGACCAGTTTCTGCAGGTCGAGAAGCCCGAAGGCGGGCGCATCGACATGGGCTTGGAGGCGGTCTTCAAATCGGTCTTTCCAATCAGCGATTTCTCGGAAACATCGCTCCTGGAATATGTCGATTACCATTTCGAGGAGCCCAAATACGACGTCGAGGAATGCCAGCAACGGTCGATGACCTATGCGGCGCCCTTGAAGGTGACCCTCCGTCTCATCGTTTTCGATGTCGATCAAGAAACCGGTGCAAAGTCGGTTAAGGACATCAAGGAGCAGGACGTCTATATGGGCGACGTTCCGTTCATGACCCTGAACGGCACCTTCGTCGTCAACGGCACGGAACGCGTCATCGTTTCGCAGATGCACCGTTCGCCCGGCGTGTTCTTCGACCACGACAAGGGCAAGACGCATTCCTCGGGCAAGCTTTTGTTCGCGGCGCGGGTGATTCCCTATCGCGGCTCGTGGCTCGATTTCGAGTTCGACGCGAAGGACATCATCCATGTGCGCATCGACCGCCGCCGCAAGCTTCCGGCGACGACGCTGCTCTATGCGCTTGCCCTCGATCAGGAAGGCATCCTCGATTATTTTTACAGCAAGGTAGCGTTCCGCGCGGCCAAGGACGGGGGCTGGACCACGCCCGTCGAACCGACGTGGATGCGCAACGCCAAGCCCAACAATGAATGGACCAATCCCAAGACCGGCGAGGTGCTGACCGAGCCGGGCCAGAAGATCACCGTCCGCGCGCTTCGCAAATGGCAGGAAGAGGGCATCAAGTCCGTCGCCATGTCGGACGAGGAGCTCGCCGGGCGCTATTCCGCGCTCGATATGGTCAATGTCGAGACCGGCGAAATCTATGTCGAAGCGGGCGACGAATTGACTCTCGACAATATCGCGATTCTTCGCGAGGCGGGATTTCCGGAGATCGTCACCATCAATGTCGATCACATCAATATCGGCGCCTATGTCCGCAACACGATGGCGGTGGACAAGAACCATTCCCGCGAGCAGGCGCTCATCGACATTTATCGCGTGATGCGTCCCGGCGAGCCGCCCACGGCGGAAACCGCCGAGACCCTGTTCGGCCAGCTGTTCTTCGATTCGGAACGCTACGACCTTTCGAGCGTCGGCCGGGTGAAGATGAATATGCGCCTGGGCCTGGACTGCCCCGACACGATCCGCACGCTTAGGAAAGAGGACATCCTCGCCATTCTGAAGGCGTTGGCCGATTTGCGCGACGGCCGCGGTGAAATCGACGATATCGACAATCTCGGCAATCGCCGCGTGCGTTCGGTCGGCGAATTGATGGAGAATCAATTCCGCATCGGCCTTTTGCGCATGGAGCGCGCCATCAAGGAGCGTATGAGCTCGGTCGATATCGACACGGTGATGCCGCATGATCTCATCAATGCCAAGCCCGTGGCGGCGGCGGTGCGCGAGTTTTTCGGCTCTTCGCAGCTCTCGCAATTCATGGATCAGACCAATCCGCTCTCCGAAGTGACGCATAAGCGCCGCCTTTCGGCGCTCGGGCCCGGCGGTCTCACGCGCGAGCGCGCCGGTTTCGAAGTGCGCGACGTGCATCCGACCCATTACGGGCGCATCTGTCCCATCGAAACGCCGGAAGGCCCGAATATCGGCCTCATCAATTCGCTCGCGACCTATGCGCGCGTGAACAAGTATGGCTTCATCGAAAGCCCCTACCGCAAGGTGCACAACAAGCACGTCACGGACGAGGTCGTGTATCTCTCGGCGATGGAGGAGGCGAAATACACCATCGCCCAGGCCAACGCGACGATCGACTCGCGCGGGCGCATTACCGACGAGCTGGTGTCGTGCCGCAAAGGCGGCAACTTCATCATGACGACGCCCGAGCAGGTCGATTACATCGACGTGTCGCCCAAGCAATTGGTGTCCGTCGCCGCGGCGCTCATTCCGTTCCTCGAGAACGATGACGCCAACCGCGCGCTGATGGGCTCCAACATGCAGCGCCAGGCGGTGCCGCTTTTGACCGCGGAAGCGCCGCTTGTCGGCACCGGCATGGAAGACGTGGTGGCCCGCGATTCGGGTGCGGCGATTGCCGCGCGCCGTACGGGCGGGGTCGATCAGGTGGACGCGACGCGTATCGTCATTCGCGCCACCGAGGAAACCGATCCCACAAGGCCGGGCGTCGACATCTATCGTCTGGCGAAATTCCAGCGTTCGAACCAGAACACCTGCATCAATCAGCGTCCGCTGGTGAAGGTCGGCGATATCGTCCAGAAGGGCGACATCGTCGCAGACGGCCCGTCCACGCAATTGGGCGAGCTCGCGCTCGGCAAGAACGTGCTCGTCGCGTTCATGCCGTGGAATGGCTACAATTTCGAGGACTCCATCCTCATCTCCGAACGCATCGTGCGCGACGACGTCTTCACCTCGATCCATATCGAGGAATTCGAGACCATGGCGCGCGACACCAAGCTGGGGCCTGAGGAAATCACCCGCGATATCCCCAATGTCGGCGAAGAGGCGCTCAAGAACCTCGACGAAGCCGGCATCGTCTATATCGGCGCGGAGGTGAATGCGGGCGACATTCTGGTTGGCAAGGTCACGCCCAAGGGTGAGACCCCGATGACGCCGGAAGAAAAGCTGCTGCGCGCCATCTTCGGCGAAAAGGCGGCCGACGTGCGCGACACCAGCCTGCGTGTGCCGCCGGGCGTCACCGGCACGGTTGTCGAAGTGCGGGTCTTCAACCGGCACGGCATCGACAAGGACCAGCGCGCGCTAGCCATTGAACGGGCCGAGGAAGAGCGTCTGGCCAAGGACCGCGATGACGAGCTGGCGATCCTCGAGCGCAACATCTATTCGCGCCTGTCGGAGATCTTGCTGCACAAGATGGCGGCGTCGGGCCCGAAGGGCATGGCGGCGGAGACCAAGATCACGCAGGCCGTTCTCGACGGGCTCTCGCGTCACCAATGGTGGCAGATCGGGCTTCGCAACGAGAAGGCGCAAGCCGAGATCGAAAGCCTGAAGAAGCAATATGACGAATCGCGCCAGCGCCTCGACAAGCGCTTCGCCGACAAAGTGGACAAGCTCCGCCGCGGCGATGAGCTGGCTCCGGGCGTCATGAAGATGGTCAAGGTCTTCGTCGCGGTGAAGCGCAAATTGCAGCCCGGCGACAAAATGGCGGGACGGCATGGCAACAAGGGCGTCATCTCGCGCATCACGCCGATGGAAGACATGCCCTATCTGGCGGACGGCACGGCGGTGGACGTCGTGCTCAATCCCCTGGGCGTGCCCTCGCGCATGAATGTCGGGCAGATCCTCGAGACCCATCTGGGCTGGGCGTCGGCGGGTCTGGGGCGGCAAATCGGCGACATGCTGGACAAGCTGCGCCGCGACGGCCGCATGGAGTCGCTGCGCAAGACGCTGAAGTCGATCTATGCCGGCGACGAGCGCCTTGGCGAACTCGACGACGAGGGCTTGGTGGAGCTTGCCGGCAATCTGCGCAGCGGCGTGCCCGTGGCGACGCCGGTGTTCGACGGCGCCAAGGAAAAGGACATCGTCGATATGCTCACCCAGGCCGGACTCAATGAGACCGGACAAGTGACGTTGCAGGATGGCCGCACGGGCGATGCGTTCAAGCGGTCGGTGACGGTCGGCTACATCTATATGCTGAAGCTGCACCATCTGGTGGACGACAAGATCCACGCGCGCTCCATCGGCCCGTACAGTCTGGTGACTCAGCAGCCTCTGGGCGGCAAGGCGCAGTTCGGCGGGCAGCGCTTCGGCGAAATGGAGGTGTGGGCGCTCGAAGCCTACGGCTCCGCCTACACCTTACAGGAAATCCTCACCGTCAAATCGGACGACGTGGCCGGCCGCACCAAGGTTTACGAGTCCATCGTGCGGGGTGAGGACAATTTCGAGGCGGGCATTCCGGAAAGCTTCAACGTGCTGGTGAAGGAAATGCGCTCGCTCGGGCTCAATGTGCAACTGCTCAATCAATGAGGTTTGAGGTTGCCATCTCTCGTTTGTCATGGCCCGCGACAGCGGGCCATCCAGGCGACGACACATTCAATCGCCACGCCGACGCGCGGCGGCTGGGTGGCCCGGTCAAGCCGGGCCATGACAGCCAAAGTTAAGAAAGAGGTATCCGATGAATCAGGAAATGATCAGCGTCTTCCAGCAGGCCAAGGAGATTCCCACCTTTGACCGGATTCGCATTTCTCTGGCGAGTCCGGATCAGATCCTGCGCTGGTCGCATGGCGAGATCAAAAAACCCGAAACGATCAACTACCGGACGTTCAAGCCCGAACGGGACGGGCTGTTCTGCGCCCGCATCTTCGGTCCGGTGAAGGACTATGAGTGTCTGTGCGGCAAGTACAAGCGCATGAAGTACAAGGGCATCGTCTGCGAGAAATGTGGCGTCGAAGTCACGGTGCAGAAGGTGCGCCGCGACCGCATGGGCCATATCGAGCTGGCCTCGCCCGTCGCCCATATCTGGTTTCTGAAGTCGCTTCCCTCGCGCATCGGCCTGATGCTCGACATGACGCTGAAGGATTTGGAGCGCGTTCTGTATTTCGAGAACTATGTCGTTCTCGAGCCGGGCCTCACGCCGCTCAAGGAACGCCAGCTGCTGAGCGAAGAGGAATATTTCAAGGCGCAGGATGAGTTCGGCGAGGACAGCTTCACCGCGATGATCGGCGCGGAAGCGATCCGCATTCTCCTGGAAGCGATCGATCTCGAGAAGCTGCGCGCCGATTTGCGCGGCGAAATCGCCGTCGCGCAAGGCACCGAAAAGCCCAAGAAACTGGTCAAGCGTTTGAAGGTGGTGGAAGCCTTCATCGATTCGGGCAATCGCCCGGAATGGATGATTCTGACCGTGGTTCCGGTGATCCCGCCCGAACTGCGCCCGCTTGTGCCGCTCGATGGTGGCCGTTTTGCGACCTCGGATCTGAACGATCTGTACCGCCGCGTCATCAACCGCAACAACCGTTTGAAGCGGCTGATGGAGCTCAAAGCGCCCGACATCATCGTGCGCAACGAAAAGCGCATGCTGCAGGAAGCGGTCGACGCTTTGTTTGATAACGGCCGCCGCGGTCGCGTCATCACCGGCGCCAATAAGCGCCCGCTGAAGTCGCTCGCCGACATGCTGAAGGGCAAGCAGGGCCGCTTCCGCCAGAACCTGCTGGGCAAGCGCGTCGACTATTCGGGGCGTTCGGTGATCGTGGTCGGTCCCGAGCTGAAGCTGCACCAATGCGGCCTGCCCAAGAAGATGGCGCTCGAATTGTTCAAGCCGTTCATCTATGCGCGGCTTGAGGCCAAGGGATTCTCCGCCACCGTCAAGCAATCCAAGAAGCTCGTCGAGAAAGAGAAGCCCGAGGTCTGGGACATCCTCGAAGAGGTGATCCGCGAGCATCCGGTGCTGCTTAACCGCGCCCCGACGCTGCATCGTCTGGGCATTCAGGCGTTCGAGCCGGTGCTGATCGAGGGCAAGGCGATCCAGCTCCATCCGCTGGTCTGCACCGCGTTCAATGCCGATTTCGACGGCGACCAGATGGCGGTTCACGTGCCTCTGTCGCTCGAAGCGCAGCTCGAAGCGCGCGTGCTGATGATGTCGACCAACAACATCCTCTCGCCCGCCAACGGCAAGCCGATCAT
>DASQIQ010000152.1:0-4989 GCA_035631495.1 Micropepsaceae bacterium | reverse complement strand
GAAGTCCACGGCCATAATAGGCAAGGCTCACGTTCGGATTCCTGTCTATCGCGCGATTGAAATCGTCGGCCGCCTTTGAATCCTCGCCGAGCTTAAAATAAATGAAGCCGCGGGAGGCGAGCGCCGTGGGATCGTTTGGCGCCTCGATCAGTGCCTTCTCGCAATCTGCCATTGCGGCCGTCAGGCGATCGGCAACGGCCAGGACAGAGCATCGCGTGCCATAGGATAAAGCGGAGGGCCGCATCCGCACAACCGCGTTGAGATCGGAAATCGCCTTATCGAACTGATCGGTCTGTTCATAGAGTATTGCACGCGAGAAATAGGCTCCGGCGGAATTCGGCTCCTGGCGAAGGACTTCGGCGTAATCGGCCAGCGCCAAATCCGTATCGCCATTGAGGGTATAGTACTCCGCCCGGCTCATGAGGATGAAAGGAACGCCAGGCGCCAATTTTGTGGCGCGGGTCAGATCTTCGAGTGCTTGGTCTTGACTGCCCTTCTTGCTGTAAGCCATGCCGCGTATGGCGAGTAGTCCTGCGTCATCCGGTTTTAAACCAAGCGCGTTATCAAGGTTCGCGATCGCCTCGTCCCATTCGCCAAGCCGAATATAGGTTTGTCCCAACATCGCGTAGGTAAAGGCTTTGGCTTCAGGCGCAAGATTTGGCGCGGCCAGCGTTCGAGTGCAGTAGACAACCCCTTGGATCACATCGTTTTGAGCCGATGTCTTGCACGCCGCAAGATCGTCGACGCCCGGAACAAAGCTCGAAATCGACACGCCAAGGCCCGCCATCCGAAGCGCGATGTTCGGTTCGAGGGTTTTCGCCGCGGCGATGTCGGCTTCTCCGCGATTGGCATCAGCGAGCTTGGTCTTGGCCACACCGCGCGAGAAGAGGACGTCGGCAAAATTTGGCGTGATCTTGGCGGCCGCGTCGAAATCAGCAATGGCTTTGCGGTATTGCGCGCTCGCCAAATAGGCCAATCCCCGGTTGTACAAAGACGTCGGGTCCCCGGGTAGTACTCGGAGGGCCTCGGTGTCGTCGGCGATAGCCACCTCGAATGCGGACCTTATATATCGGACTCTCGCCGGTGTGTCGTAGCAGCGGGACGTAGCAGGGGCCAAGCGGATAGAGGTGTCACAGTCGTCCAATGCGTGCCGAAAGAGTCCGCGATTCAAATACGATGTCGCGCGCGAATCGTACGCCGTCTGGTCCTTGTCGTTGATGCGGATCGCTTCGCCGAAGTCGGTTTCCGCTCTGGCCCATCGGCGCTGTGCCGCATAAGCATTTCCTCGATTCACCAGCGCACCGTAATATTTGGGAACGATGCGTATCGCTTGCGTGAAGTCTGCAATAGCCTTGGCGAAGTCCTTCCCGCCCCAATAGGCGAGTCCTCTGCCATTATACGCCGTGGCGAACGTGTTGGGATCCTGCTGCGCGCGAAGCGTGACGATCGCTGCCGAATAGAACCGGATCGCGCTATCCCATTCTTTCGCATTCAGCGCAGCGTCGCCTCGCTTTATCAGGGCTTGAGCGTCGGTCGCGACGGCGGACCCCGTCGGAATGGGAACGGTCAGCGAAATCAGATCGAATTGATAGTGCCGGCGGATATCGCCGAGCACCTTCGCCGTCTCGCGGCGAACGGTGCCCTCGCAGAGAGACCGATCTATTCTGCTAACGAACTCCCGGCGGACGGTGACGGCGTTTCTCGATGCCGACCATCGTGCGGTGAATTCGAGATTTCCGGTCCGGAGCCTCACATCGGCTGGAAGCCTGGTGAACTGCCGTCCCTCTGGCGGTTCCAGTGTCATCTCCTCAACGATGCGTCCGGAAAAACATGCGGTGGGTTCGGTATCCTTCACTTTCTCGTCGAATACCGGACCCATGAGAAAATCGCCGGAGAAGGGACCGAGCGGCATTCCTCGAACCATTTCGAAGCGAATGCCCGCCAAATATTCCGGCTTGGGCCCGTAGGAGAAGTTTGCTTTCAGCGTATAGGCCCCATCGATGTCCGTCGGTGGCGGCACGTCAAAACCGCCGGTGCCGAACAGACCTTGCCTTTCCAAGAGAGCCGCTGCGAATCTCGCGGCGCCAGAACCCTGAATGGCCAAGCCAACATTGCGAAGCGAGAGCGAAAACGGACCGATCGCGGTCATGACCGTATTGCCGGTGACCTTTCCGTCCTTGTCCAACTGCGCTGCTGTCTTCAAATTGATCGTCGCGGCGCCCTGAGCCAAAACCGGCGTCTGGCGGCGGGCTGGTCCGGAAGAAACGGCGTGAATAACGGGCTTGCCGTACTCGTCGAAAGGAAGGATGCCAAAGGGCGCGGTTCCCGCTGTCGTGTCCGCGTAGGTTTTGAACTCCGGCAGCCAGGTGATTGCGTGATTCATCGGAACGAGTGTCGGCACGCCGGGCAGCGTGTAAGCATTTCCCAGGTTAATGAGCACGGTTTCGCTGGGAATACCTTTCGCCTTCAACAGGGCCGAGAAAAGGACCGCATGGTCCTTGCAGTCCCCATAAGCATTGGCGAGCACCGAATCGGCATCATGCGGAACGATTCCACCATTGCCGATATCGACCGCCACGTAGCGGATGTTCTTGCTGACCCATTCGTAGATCTTCTGAGCTTGGCGCTGGCGATCCCTCGTTCCCGCCGTCAACTCGTCCGCTAGGGTTTGAATTCGGGGTGTGATCGTTTCCTTCGACGCCATGATCGCGGCAAAGGCCTGCCCGAACGCGTCATAGTCTTTGAAGCTCGAAACAAGAAAGCGCGGAAGCTGATCGAGCGGCGAGACCCGCGGTGGATCGTCCAGGGTGGGGGTGGGCGCACGGTAGTGCCAGCGATAGGTTACCGTCTCGCCCGTTTCCTGCTTTTCGAAATCAACGTCGTGATTTTCGACCTGCAATGGAAGGCTTCTTGGCGCGACGATCGTCTCGCGCACCTCATCATAGGCCATCGTTCTCGGAAAAAACGAAACGGAGGTGAACTGTCCGGGTATTATCGCTTGCCTCGCCCGCCATCGTGCCGTGAAAACGACGGTGTCGCCACTAGCAACATTTGGGAAGACGATGACTTTCTGACGCTGATCGTCGAACAAGGGATATTGCGCGGATCCTTGTGGCTGTTGCGTATAAATCGCGTTAGGCCCTACGGGGATCGTTTGTCCGCCTGCTTTCGCGGTGTGCGCCTCCAGCACGTCGAGTTCTTCCATCGTCTCGCTGAACCCGATGGATTGCTGGCCGATCTCCATGGCGGCAGCCGCATTTGATGCGCGCACTTCCATGTGGAGTGTTCGCGTGTAGAGACCGTCGGCCGATACCTCGGTTTCCACGGTGCGTAGCCCAATCACAGCGGGAGTGTCTTCCGCGGCCTGGGACGGAACAGGGACCGGGATCGCCGCTCCGAGAACAATCCCGAGCACGAGGCCTTTAATGCGCAAATTCGCCCCCAAATGGGGATTTGGACATCGGCCGAATCCCCGCAATGTTAGGAACAAAGTATAGCCGCGTTCAGGACAACCAGGAAGCGTCACTCGCAGGAAGGCGCACGGTTAACACGCAAGAAGTCTGTTGAACCACGCCTATCGGCCCCGCATAGTGCGGGCGGCGTTCCACTCTGCCATTGCGAATGAGGGCTGCCATGATTCCCATGCGCTTTCGTCTTTTCATCTCGGTGATCGTCACGCTGCTCGTTCTTCTGGGCGCTGTGAGCGTGCACAACCGGGTGTCGGCGCAGGTTCCCGCGCCAGTCGGTGAGTGGCGTACCTATGGCGGCGATCTTGCCAGCACGCGCTACGCGCCCCTGGACCAGATCAATCGAGACAATTTCAGCAAGCTCGAGATCGCTTGGCGGTTCAAGACCGATGCCTTCGGCCCGCGCCCGGAAATCAATTTCGAAGGCACGCCCCTGATGGCAGGCGGCGTGCTCTATTCCACCGTCGGCACGCGCCGCGCGGTCGTGGCGCTGAATCCCGCAACGGGTGAAATCCTCTGGATGCACAGAGAGGAAGAAGGCCAGCGCGGCGATGCGGCGCCGCGCAGACTGTCGGGTCGCGGGCTCGCCTATTGGACCGACGGAAGAGACGCGCGGATCTTATACGTCACACCCGGCTATCAGCTTATCGCGCTTGACGCCAAAACGGGGGCCCTCGTTACCGGCTTCGGCAATCGCGGGGTGGTCGACCTAAAGCTCAATGACGATCAGCAGATGGATTTGATCACCGGCGAAGTCGGGCTCCATGCCGCTCCCATCGTCGCCAGGAATGTGGTTCTCATCGGCGCCGCGCATCTGCCCGGCGGCGCCCCCAAGAGGATGAACAACGAAAAGGGCTATGTTCGCGCCTTCGATGTGCGCACCGGAAAGCGTCTGTGGATTTTCCACACGATCCCGCTTCTTGGTGAGTTCGGCAACGAGACGTGGGAACAGGAATCCTGGGCGAACACGGGCAATGCCGGGGTGTGGGGCCAAATGTCGGTCGATGAGCAGCTCGGCATCGTGTACCTGCCCGTGGAATTGCCGACCGGCGATTATTATGGCGGCCATCGTCCGGGCACCGGGCTGTTTGGCGAGACGCTCGTTGCATTGGACCTGATGACCGGCCAGCGCAAATGGCATTACCAGCTTGTGCACCATGGCATCTGGGACATGGACATACCGGACGCGCCGATTCTTGCCGACATCAATGTGAACGGACGTGCGATCAAGGCGGTTGCGCAGCCGACGAAGCAGGGTTGGCTCTATGTTTTCGACCGCGTAACCGGCCAGCCTGTGTGGCCGATCGAAGAACGTCCCGTGGCGAAGGGAGACGTGCCGGGCGAATGGTATTCGCCGACCCAGCCTTTCCCCACCAGGCCCGCGCCTTACGATCGCCAGGGCGTTTCGCTTAACGACCTCATCGACTTTACGCCGGAGCTCAAGGCGGAAGGTGCAGGGGTCGCTGCGCGTTACAAGCTCGGGCCTATCTTCACGCCGCCTGTGGTCAGCACCTGGCCGGGG
>DASQIQ010000151.1:0-1728 GCA_035631495.1 Micropepsaceae bacterium | reverse complement strand
GATGGCTCCACGCCTACAATTGGCATCGTCCGCACGGCGGCATCAATGATAAAACCCCCATCAGCAGACTCGGCCTAACTGGGAACAACCTATTGAGGCTCCACATCTAGCTTTCGTGAGAGGCATCAGCGCGAAGAATTCGGGACGGTTATTAGAACAGCTTGTCGAGCAGATGCTGGAAGGCGGTCAGCACGTCGTCGTGTTCTTCTTTCGGCGCCGGAGGCTTGGGCGGCTCTGGAATGTCTTCCTCTCCAGGCGGTTCTTCGGTTCCGAACAGCGTCATCCCGATGAGCGGCTTGGCCGGAAGTCCACGCTCCGCATCGGACATGAAGGCCTTGAAGATACGCGCCGGCAGCCCGCCGCCCGTGGCGGTTTTCATCGAGGCGCCATTATCGTTGCCGATCCACACGCAAGTGACATATTCGGCCGAGAAGCCGACGAACCAGGCATCGCGATAATCCTGGGAGGTACCGGTCTTGCCCGCGACGGGCCGGTCGGCAAGCGCCGCCGCCTTGCCGGTTCCATCCTTCACCGTTCCCATCATCATCTCGGTCATATCCGCGTCATGCTCTTGGCTCATCACGCGCCCTAGCCCCGGCTCCCGGCGCTGGTAGAGCACTTTGCCCGATGCGGTCCGTATACGAACGATCCCGTAGGGGATGATGCCGTTGCCGCCATTGGCGAAAGCGGCGTAGCCGGTCGTCAGTTCCAATGGCGTCACTTCCGAAGTACCGAGCGCGAGAGAGGGCACCGCGTGCAGCGTGGCCGAAACGCCCAGCCGGTGCGCCACGCGCACCACGGCATCGGGCCCTACCTCATTGGTGAGCTGCACCGAGGCCGAGTTGGAGGAATGCGCCAGCGCATGGGAAAGCGTGATCGCTCCCTCATAGGCGCCTTCGTAATTGGCCGGCTTCCAATTGCCGATGGTGACCGGTCCATCGACCACTTCATCGTCGGGCCGATGCCCGTTCTCCAGGGCCGCGAGATAGACGAAGGCCTTGAACGCCGAGCCGGGCTGGCGCTTGGCTTCGGTGGCGCGGTTGAACGCGCTGTCGTCATAGGAGCGGCCACCCACCAGCGCGCGCAAGGCGCCGTCGGGCGCCATAGTCACAAGCGCGCCTTGAGTTGCGGCAAGCTTCGGGCCGTCTTTGGCGAGACCGGCGGTAAGCGCATTTTCGGCGCTCAGCTGCAGGCCAAGGTCGAGCGTTGTATCGACGATCAGCCGCTCCTTGGACTTGCCGATGAAATTCGACACCTGCGAGACGACGTAATCGACGAAATAACCCGCGCCCGGCGTGGCGAAACTGTGCGCGATCTTGGGCCGCGTCGAAGCGGCAACCTGGCGCGCGCGGTGATCGATGAAGCCGTTCTCTTCCATCGCCGCCAGCACGAGATCCGCGCGCGCGAACGCGGCGTCGGGCGAAGCTTCCGGATTGTAACGCGACGGCGCCTTGACGCTCCCGGCCAGGATCGCCGCCTCGGTCAGCGAAAGCTCGCGCGCGGGCTTGGCAAAGAAACGTTCCGACGCGGCCCCAAGGCCATAGACACCGGCGCCGAAATAGACGCGGTTGAGATAGAGGGTGAGGATCTCGTCCTTGCTGTAGCGGGTCTCCAGATAGACCGCGAGGATCGCCTCCTCCATCTTGCGGCTGAAGGTGCGGTCGGGCTTGAGAAACAGGTTCTTGGCAAGGTGCTGGGTGAGCGTCGATCCGCCCTGGACGAATGCGC
>DASQIQ010000150.1:0-4756 GCA_035631495.1 Micropepsaceae bacterium | reverse complement strand
CAATCAGAACAATCCGCCTCCCGGGGCGGCCGCGCCTGCCGCAGCGCCGGCGCCCTCGACGACCGTGGTCGTGCCCGAACCGACGCCCGGACCGCCCGGACCGGCCGGCCCACCGGGTCCAGAAGGTGCACCCGGAGCCCCGGCACCGGCCCCAGCCCCGTAGAGTCGACAAAGGAGAGACGGAAGGCGCGATAACGCCTTCCGTCTCTTGGGCTTTTCAGTACGCCGTCAGACGCTTTGGCGGGTGACGGTGCAAATCTTTCTTAATCCCCTGAGCCATAGAGTGGGGATCGAGGCGCCGGAAGATCTGGCGTGGCCGCATAGCGGCGAAAGGCTGACGAACGGCCCGATGAGCGGGGCGTTTATCGCGATGCAAAGGGGAGAGATTTGATGGCCAATGTGCGTTCGCTCAAGAGTGAGAAAATCGGCAAGGACGTTCTGACACGGGCGTCGGGCTGGTGCAGCGATGCGATCGAGGTCGCGTCGGATGCGGCAGAAAGCGTCGGCGAATGGGGGACCGAGTCGATCGATGGCGCCCGCAAGGTCGTGCGCACGCGGCCGTTGGCAGCCTGCGCGCTCTCGCTGAGCGCGGGAGCCATCATCGGCTTTCTCCTCATACGCTGAGCCGTCGCGGAAACAATTCGCTGCTGCGCTATGACCGGTGACTCCCCCAAGTGCGGGAGTCGTCGCAGCTTCATGCGTGCTGGCATCGGCCAATCAATTCAGACTGATTGATCTTGCGCAATCCCATGACCGCCGACGAGGCGATCGATCATGTGATGACCGTGGGAAGGATCATCGATTTGCCGATTGTCCGCGAGCGCTGCGATGCGCTCATAATCATCGGCCATGAGCAACATGGCCTGCCGTTCTTCCGGTGCCATGGAGAGAGCCAGCTCGCGGAATTCTTCCGCCCTATGTCTGAAAACGCGAGCTTTGTGCGAACTCATTCCCGATCCCGCTGATCACTTGCTAAACAATTCGAAGCCACGCTGAGTTCCGCTGACAGAGGTGCGGTATAATGCGCGCATTGCGGCATCGCGAGCTTGGAATGAATTTTTGGTTAAACGATAAGCTGAAGCTAAGCCCGATTGCAGGATTGTCATGGTTAACGATGCCGAGCGGTCAAATGCTTGGCGCGCCACAGGACTGACGCGCTAAGCATCCTGAACAAAAAAACGACGCATAGGACGCCGCCCGATATTTCACCCCTCGCGTTTCAAGTACGACACGGCCTTCGATGAATAGGCGGTGGGAGCTGCGCACCAAGCGCACCACCGAGGGGGAACCGAATGTCGTCCACGCATTTTAAGGTGTTTGCTGCTTGCGCTGCGCTCGTTTCCCTGGTCGCTTTTGTGTTTCTTTTCACTTTCAGTGACGAGGCCGACTCCTCGGCCTATGGTCCAAGCGCCGGCGCCCCGACGGCGCACCGATCCGCGTCCGGCCAATAATCGGACTCGATTCCCACAATTCTGCCGGCGGCAGGTTGACCCTGCTCAGCCAACTCGGTTGAGCAGAACTTAATCAATTGGGTCGATGGTCTGGTGCGCCTGACTGCGGTTTGTCCCGTGTCGAGGGATGCCGGCTTGTACGCCCTCGCGCGCACAAATCGACTGGGGCGAGACCACGGTCGCAAAGAGGGGCGCCCCGCTTACCATGAAGCGATTCTTTGCTATCGGCGTGGTGCTCCCGGCGGTTGCCGGCGTGTTGACCATGACGATTTTGGCGATCCTGGCCATCGACGCCCTGAACGCCTGGGAGGCGCGAGAGCAAACCCGTCCCGTCCCGATCATTGTCGACATCACGCAGGATCTGCTTACGGCGATCATGAACCTTCGTCTTGAGCGCGGCACCGTCAATGCTGCCCTTTTATCCCCTGCGGCTGTCGACACCGATACGGAAAGCGAGATCGCGGCAATGCGTGCGCGATCCCGAGCCGCGCTTGAAATGGCTCTGGCAAAGCTTGACGCGGCGTCTTCGCAACTCCGGCCGGAGTCGCTTGCGATATCCGCGAACTACGACGCTTTCAACGCTGTGCGCAGCGAAACCGATCGGGCCCTGCAGGAGACTAAGGACCAACGCCCGGCAAGAACCGGGGAGGACTGGATTGCGGCAAACGGCAAACTGGCCGGCGCAATCACCGCTCTCTCGCGCCGTTTGAGCATGGAAATCGCCCACAGCAATTCCCTCATCGAGAAGATGATAACCATCGAACAGCACGCCTGGGCGGTGCGCGACGATACCGGCAACGACCGCCTTCTCCTTGCCAATGCGATCAACAAAAGTGAGCGGCTTTCAAGCGAACAGCAGAAACAGTTCGCAGCATTGAACGGCCGGATCGACGGCATGTGGAGGATCGTCGCCGACGAAATCAATTTGCTCAACGATGCTCTTGAGCTGAAAAGCGCGGTTGCGGCAGCGAATAGGGTTTATTTTGTCGAGCTCCGTCCGAAGCGAAATGCGCTGGTGGACGATCTCGCCCAAGGCAGGCGCGTATCGCTCTCGCCCCGCGATTACATGGAGATGGCCGCTCCCGGGCAGCAAAGCATATTCGCGGTGGCAAAGGCCGCGCTCGACGTCGCCCGGGCCCTTGCCGAGCAGCAATCCGCCGCGGCCCTGCGGGATCTCTATGTCGCGGTTCTGCTGATGGGGTTGTTTTCCTGTATCGGCGCGCTAACGGCTCTTTACATATTCAAAAGGGTCGTCCATCCGATCACCAGGATCACCGAAGCGATGACCCTTGTCGCCGATGGTGATCTGGATTGCGCGATTCCCTACGAGCGCCGGAGCGACGAGGTCGGCCGCCTCGCGCGCGCGCTTCGCGTGTTCCGCACCGACGCTATCGAGAAGCAGGGTTTGCGCATCGCCAAGGAGGGCGCCGAAGCCGCCAACCGCGCCAAGTCGGAGTTTCTGGCCAATATGAGCCATGAGCTGCGCACCCCTCTCAATGCGGTCATTGGATTTTCCGAAATCATCAAGGATCAAATGCATGGTCCGGCGGGAGATGATCGCTATTGCACCTATGCCGCCAATATTTTCCAAAGCGGCCATCATTTGCTCCAGCTCATAAACGACATTCTGGATCTGTCGAAATTGGAAGCCGGGCAGCTGAAGCTCAATGAGGAAGAGGTCGATCTTGCGGCGACGGTTGGGTCTTGCGTGAGTCTGATGGAAGAGCAAGCCAAAAGATCGAAGATTCAATTGTCCACAAATGTCGACGGGGACTTGCCTCCGGTTCACGCCGACAGTCGCAGGATGCGCCAGATCCTGCTCAATCTCCTTTCCAACGCAGTGAAATTCACGCCGGAAGGCGGCCTCGTCCGGGTCTCCGCCTTTCGCAGGAATGGGGGTCTGGCCATCGCCGTCAGCGACAGCGGAATTGGAATAGACCCTGATGATTTCGAGAAAGCGCTTGCGCCATTCGGTCAGGTCGAGAGCACGCTCAGCCGAAAATTTGAAGGCACGGGGCTCGGCTTGCCGCTCGCCAAGCATCTGATTGAAATGCATGGCGGTACGCTTTCCCTCGAAAGCGAGGTCAATGGCGGCACCACGGTTACGATTTTTCTGCCCCCCGAACGCATCGTCGAACGGTCGCCGGTAGCAACCGCAGCCAAGGCCGTCGCCTGACCCCTTCCCCCGGGCAATTCAAGATTCAGATCGGGGTGGAACTCGTGCTAGCGTCCTGGGCGTCGGTGATTTTTCGGGGGCAGTCATGAAGCGTGCCACGGGCCTGGTTTTGAGGAGCGTGACGTTCTTATCGGTCCTGGTTCTGTGGGGCTCGGCCAACGCGGCCGAATCCGCCGGCAAATGGTCGGTCGCCGCCCAGATGACGACGACCCGGACGGAGCTTCTCGCCGATGCTTTCAAGGGCAAAATCTATGTGGTGGGAGGCGAAGCCTTGGGCAGGCAGGATTCGCCGTTGTTTCAAGAATTCGAACCTCGAACGGGCCATTGGCGCGATCTCGCCCGCATGCCGATCGGCGCCTCCCATGTCGGCATTGCGGCGTTGAACGGCAAGATCTATGTCGCGGGCGGCTTTACCGCCAACGTCCATAAGAACCCTCTCGACCAGTTCATCGAATACAATATTGCCACCGGCACATGGCGCAATCTGGCGCCGCTGTCCTCGCCGCGTGGTTCGCTCAGCCTGGTTGCGCTTGGCGGCAAGATTCATGCGATTGGCGGCCGCGGCGCGGACGGAATGACGGTCGGCACACATGAGATCTATGATCCGGCAACCGGAGCATGGACGAAGGCGGCCCCCCTGCCCGTCGCGCGCGATCATTTGGCGGCCATCGTGGCAAAGGACGGGCTTCACGTCTTCGCCGGGCGCACCAACGCCACGGTCGACAATGTCGGGCTGCACGATGTCTATGATCCAGCTACGGACAAATGGCGCACGCTTGCCCCCATGCCGACGCCGCGCAGCAGCGGCGCAGCAGCCTATTATCATGGGCTCATTCTCTATTATGGCGGCGAATGCAAGGATGCCAGGGCGCGCATCGCCTATGATGAATTCGATGCCTACGACCCGAAAACCAACAGCTGGAAAGCGCTCGCCAAGGCGCCGTCCCCCATGCACGCGCAAGCCGCTGCCGTGGTCGGCGACACCGCTTATTTCATCGGCGGTTCAGCGAGCTGCGGAAGCGATAAGCCGTCGCTGCCGGTATATGCTTTTCGTTTGCCGTAGGAGGCCGAGCCATCGATGGATGTCATGTAGCCGACAGATCATTGAGAGCCGGCGTGTTAGGCGTCG
>DASQIQ010000149.1:0-10880 GCA_035631495.1 Micropepsaceae bacterium | reverse complement strand
CCAAGCGAAGCCTTCGGCCTTCCCCGATTCCAGTGCCGTGATGACGCCGTCCTGTTGCGCGGGCGCAAGGCGCGGGAACGCCGCGTTGTAATTCTTGCGGCAATAGGCATCGAGCTGGATAAGCCCGTGGCGATAGAATTCCTGTTGATCGGAATAGGCGCCGGCAAGCGCAAGGTCGATATAATTGAGCACGCCGGCATCGGTCGCGCCGGGCTTTCCGGGTGCTCCGGGCATCAGCCGCTCGGCGAACGCGGCAATTGCAGCGGATTCCTCGCTATTGAAGAACGCGCCATGGCCTGCGCCCCCCGGTTCCATATGCGCCATCGCCGGGGCATCGGCTTTGCGAGTCTGCGCCAGCGCATCGGGCGTCAACGCCGCCGTCGCAACAACGCCAGCGCCGGCCGCAGCACCCTTCAGGAACGCGCGGCGCGATTCATCTTCTCTGCTCATGGCTCGCCTCTATTTCGCCGCCGCTGTCTGGAACTGCGCCTGCCATTTGGCGGCATATTGCGCGCGCGGCACTTCCTCGCCACGCAGATAAACCTTGTTGATCTTGCGCGTGTTGGCGATGTTGTCGAGCGGGTTGGCGTCGAGCACGATGAAGTCGGCGTTCTTTGCAGGCGCTACCAGACCGGTGTTGAAATGTCCCGCCGCGGCGCCGTCGCTTGTCGCCGCTTTGATCGCCTCGCTGGGCGTCAGGCCCATGGCGACCATGCTTTCAAGATCGAGGTGGTTCTGGAAAGCGACCAAATGGCGCGTCTGGCCGGTATCCGTGCCGGCGACGACCTTCATCCCAGCGGCTCTCAGCACCATCATGTTCTTGCCGTCGGCGGCGAATGCCGCCTTGGCTTGCGCGACCTGCGCCGGCGTCATCTTTTTCAGCGGTTCGCCCCAATATTGTTCGATGTGTCGCGGCGAGTAGAGCGCCTTCAAAAGCGGGTCCTCCAGCCATGCCGGACGCTGCGGTCCGCCCTGGGTGTTCATCCACGCCGTGATGAGAGCGGGAGTCACCCACATGTTTGGGCGATCGTTGCGCGCGATGCGGTCCTTGACGAGCGCGATCATCTCATTGTCGACAACGTCGCCGCCACGCACCGGTACGTGGAGCCAACCCTCCATGCCGCCTTTCATCATCAGCTTGGCGTCGGAAAGTTTGACATTGTGGACGGCCACGGGAACGTTGAACTTGTGCGCTTCGTCCAGGATGGCGCCGTAGAGTGCCGGCGTCAGGGTCTTCTTCTTTCCGTCCCGGTCGTCCACCCAGATCTTGATGAATTCGGGCTTCATCATGACATAGTCGCGAACTGCGGCGCGGGCTTCCTCCGGTGTCGACACCGGATAGGACACGTCCACGCGCGATGGATCGCCTTGCGCGCCCGAGCCGGGCCAGGCCATGCCGGGACCGGCGGTCTTGAACAAAGCCGCGCCGGGGATGACTTCGCTCCTGACGCGCAAGGCGGCGTCGCCCCATTTGGTCCGGCCGCCATGCATGTCCGAGCGCTCGACGAGGTCACCGACGCCCACGACCGCGCCGACGCCGACATAGGCAAGCCGCTGCAAATGATCGATGAGGTTCTCGCGGGTGAAAGTCTCCTTCGACATCGTGCCGGCGATGAGATTCTGAAAGCCGAAATGACCATGCATGTCGACAATTGTCGGCATCACCGTTTTGCCGGTGAGGTCCACACGCGTCGCGCCCGCGGGCAGCGGGATTTCGCCCTTGCGGCCGATACGGGTGAACTGATTGCCGGTGACAAGGAAGGCGGAGTTTTCGATGGCCGCGCTTCCATCGCCGGTGATCAGCCGCGCGCCTTCGTACAGGGTCACACCCGGCCCTTGCGGCTGGCTTCTCGCATCTGGGGCGCCGAAAGCCGCCAGGGCCAACGACGCAGCGAATAGCAGGCGGGGGGCGATGTGTTTCACAAAGGACATGGTGGTCTCCTACGGAACAGCGAAAAATTACTTGCCTGGGCGATCGGGTCCTTGGGACAGCATGTTGATGCGATAGAGCCCCTGGCGCGCGGTGATATAGAGCGTCTTCTTGTCCGGTCCGGCAAATGCCACATTCGACGGCTGGCGCGGCACCTTGATGGTGCCGAGATATTTGCCTTGCGGATCGAAGACCTGGATGCCGGTCAGCGTCGTGACATAGAGCCGTCCATCGCGATCCATTCCCATGCCGTCGCCGAAGCCTTCTTCGCCGGCTTTGATGTCGTGAAGCTGGGCAAAGGCGCGCTTGTTCTTCACGGTGCCATCAGCCTGGATGTCGTAGCGGTACACACTGGTGCCGACCGTGTTGTCGACATAGAGCGTAAGGCCGTCGGGCGAGATCGTGATCCCGTTAGGGCGCGGCACGGAATCATCGATTGTGATTGGCTGCTTGGCGCCGGGCGGAATGTAATAGACATAGACCTTGAGCCCGGGCACCACGGGCCGCGGGCCCGGATCGGTGAAATAGATCCCACCCTTGGCGTCCACAATCAGATCATTGGGCTGGAACAGCCGGAATCCCGGCGTGACATTCATATAGCCGCCATTGGGGTTTTTCTTGGTGATGCGCGGCCCATCGCCTTCGGCCCACAGCATGGTGCCGTCACGCATCACCGCGATGCCGTTGCTGCGATTCGTGTTTTCGCGCTCGATGGTGAACTTGCCGCTCGCATCCATGTGATAGGTGCGGCTGGCAACGGTATCGGAAAAATAGAGGCTGCCGTCGGGGACTCCGAGCGGGCCCTCGGTATTCATGAATATCTCGCTCACCAGCTCGGCCTGCACGCCCGGCGCAACGACGCGCGGAATACCGGGCGGAGATTGCGCAAAGGCCGGCAGAGACATCATTCCGCTCAAAACCAAGGCGAGACGCCAGCTTTGGCGTTTTCGTTGCCCTGTTTTCATGTCGCTCCCCTCATACTTGCCGACTCGCAATTACCTTGCGCTGGCGAACGGCCCCACTTCGGGCTTCGGTTGCGTGTTTGCGAGATCGCCGAGTTCGGCTTTCACGCCCCGCGCGATCGCCGCGATCTCGTTTCCGGCCTGGAAGCAGGTGAAATCGGGGCGGTCCTTCCACGCGAGCGGGCCGCACAGCCGCTTGCCCGCTTTGATCGTCGCATCATGGACGATGTTGATCGCCCGCTCGTAATCCGGATCGCCCTGTTTGAAGCCCGAGAAATTGCCCAGATCGCTGCTGGCCGCGAACACCGCACTGATCCCAGGCACTTTGGCGATCTCATCGGCATTCTTCAAACCTTCCAAGGTTTCGATCATGACGATGACGACCAGATTGTCGTTGATCGTATTGCGATAGCCGCCCGGAACATTGCCCCACATATTCGGATCGAAAGCGACACCGCCGCCCAGGCTGCGTCCGCCCATAGGAGGGAAATAGGCCCAGTGCACCACTTCCCTGGCTTCTTCTACGGTATCCACCGTCGGCACGACGAGCACGAGCGCGCCGGAATCGAGGGCGTGCTGGATTTGCTGCTCGTTCGTATAGGCGATGCGCACGCCCGGGACCGCCTTGGCGTTCGGGCATGTCCGCCAGGCGCGGGCGACCGCGTCCCACTCCGAAGGCGAATGCTGCATCTCGGTCCAGGTGAAGTCGTAGCCGGCATTCGCCATGGCGCAATAGGTGCTGGGGTCGTTGACCGCCAAGACGGTGCCGCCGATCAGCTTGCCGCCCTGCATCAGTTTGATCTTGGCTGGATTCCAGATCTTGGTTCCTGCCGGCGCATTGAAGGCCGAGCCATATTTCCAGGCCGACATGTTGAACGGCCCCTGGTTGACCGCGCCCGGCGGCGCGACGGCTCTCGCGTTGCTGTCTCTGCCAGCGGGAGCGGCGAGCGGAAACGGGTTCGGCGCTTGCTGTGCCGCGGCCTGCCAAACGGCGATGCCAAGCATGGCGCCGCCAAGAGAGGCGGCGATCAGATAACGCAGATGGCGCATGTCGATCATGATTTTCTCCATCTATTCTCGATGTGTCACTCCAAAGGCTGGATGCGCGCGATCCAACCGTCATGGTCGGTGTACCAGACGGTCACCGGATCGGTGGAATTGTCGATCCAGGATTCGCGGTCGAAGCCATAAGGTTCGGGCAGCATATATTCCGTCCACTGAGCGAGTTTCGGATTGAACCGCACATAGCGGCCGCTATGGGATTCACCCGCCCAAACCTCGCCATTCTTGTCGGCATGGGCGGTATAAAGCGCGGTGTAGGGCGTCGGTATGCGGTATTCGACGATGCGCTTTTTCTTGATATCGAACTCGACCAGCAGACCGCCGCGCCCGCCCGCCCAATAATTCCCGTCGGGATCGAATTCTCCGCGCGCGGGTCCAGTGTTCGGGCTGCTGTCGGGCTCGAACACTTCGCCGGTCTTGGTGTCCACCACGATGACACCGTCGCGCGGCCAGGCGCCGCCGCCGAAATAGCGCCCATCGGCGCTCATTGCGCTGCCATAGGTGGAGGCGAATTTCTTGGTCGGATAATCCTTCACCACCTCGCCCGTCAGCGCGTCGACTTTGCTGACATTGCTGCCGCGCGCACGCCAGATATAGCCTTGCGGATCGAGCGCGTAATTGCCGCCCATCGGCGCATTGATCGGCTCGGGAACTTTCCAATGGACGCGGCTGAACTGGTTGGTCTTGGGATCGAGGCGCCAGATGTTATGTGCCCAATTCTCCGAGCCCCAGACGATGTCGTTCTTGTCGACGTGAATCCAATGCGTGCCGGGAAGCGATCCTTCCTCGACGCCGGGCACATGGAATTCGGTGACCTTGCCGGTCTTGGGATCGAGCCGGCCGACATAAGAGGAACGATGGGTGCTGTACCAGATATTGCCTTTCGAATCGCCGCTTACGTCATGCGTGGCGAGCTCGAGGCGCGGCAATTCATATTCGGTAATGATTACGCGAGTCGCGCGTCCTTGCGGACTGGGCAGGGTGACGAATGACGGATCGGGCACGTCGGGCCCGCGCACCGTGGACAGCCATTTCACCAATTGGGCTTCCAGCGCGTCGTTGAAGCGGCCGACCGGGCGCATCAGGATCAAGGGGGAACCCGCACCGTGAGTCATGCGGGCGACAATCTGTGCCCAGCTGCGTTCGTCATAATGGTTGCGGAAGATCTGTTGATAGGAATGGCAGAAATTGCAGTTCTGCGTCAGCAGCTTCTTGTCCTCGCCCGAACCGGAAAGGCTGGCGAGCCATTCCGATCCGGTCATCTGGGCCTGGATCTCGCGGGTCGGCGGCAACAGCTCCAATTTGGTGACGCGCGAGAGCTGGATGTCGTCCATCGCGGTTGCGCCGTTGATCGCCACCTTCTCTTTCACGAAGGGCTGGTACTCGCGGGGAAGCGCGATGCGGAAGGTGTAGGTGCCGGATTCCAGTTTGGGAAATTCATAGCGGCCGTCCTGATTGCTGTAGACCGTGGTGCGGATCGCGGATTTGTCCGAGATCAGCTGCACGCCCATCCCTTCCAGCGGCACACCCTGATCGTTCTTCACCAGGCCCTTGGGACCGCCGAGGAATCTTTCCGCTGTCGCTGCCTGCGCGGGCGGCGCGGCAAGGCTGAGCGAAAACGCGAAACCGAGAATCGCGATCAGCGAAACGCTTCCGAGGGTTTTTTGCATGGGGCCAGTCATGGAGTTCCTCCTCGCAAATATTCACGCCGTAAAGAAATCGGTAAAATGCCGGTAGACCAGATCGGGCACTTCCTCTTGCATGTAATGACCGCAAGGAAGGCCTTCGCCGTTCACATTCGTCGCGTATTTGCGCCACACATTCAGGAATTCATCGCTGCGTTCCGGCCCGCGCGCGCCCCACAGGATCAGCGCGGGCGGCGCGATCTTGCGGTCCTTGTCGGCCGTATCCATTTCGAAATCGCATGTCGCGGTGGCGCGATAATCCCGGCACGAGCCGGTGATCGTCTTTAACGTGTAGCAACGCACATATTCATCGAATGCGGTCTGCGTCAGGAATCCCAGGCCTGTGCCGCCGCGGATTGCCATGCGGTTGCGCAGAAAGAATTCCGCTCCCGCGGCGCTCATCAACCGCTCGGGAAAGGGTTCGGGCTGCGCCATGAACAGCCAGTGCCATGACGCCAGCGCCCAGCCCTTCGTGGTATTGGTCCAGACATGATAGTTCGGCAGCACATCCATCATGCAGGCTTTGATCACGCGTTCGGGGTGGTCGAGGCACATGCGGTGCGCCGTGCGTCCGCCGCGGTCGTGACCGGCCGCGAAATAGCGCGCATGGCCGAGCTGATCCATGACTTCCACCATGTCCTGAGCCATGGCGCGAAAGCTGTAATTGATATGGTTGGGGCCCGGCTCGGGGAGCGAGCTGTCGCCATAGCCGCGCAGATCGGGAAGCACGACATGATAGTTCTGCGACAGCCTTGCGGCGATCTTGTACCAGGAGACATGGCTCAGCGGATTGCCGTGCATCAGCAGCAGAGGCGGTCCCGAGCCGCCATGACGCAAGCGGATGATGGCGCCGCCGGTTTTCATCTCGACATGCGCAAAGCCGGGAAACAACGCTGCGATTTCGGGCGTGCCCCAGCGATTGGGATCGCGGATATAATCCGCTGAAGAAATCACGGATGTTCCGGGGGCGGTTTGCGCCAGACCCGGTGACGCAATTGCGACCGACACCGCCGCGCCCGCCGCCACCGCCTGGAACATTTTGCGGCGGCTGAGATCGGATTGGGGATGGTCCGTCATCGCCTCTACTCTTCGCCGCCGAAGCGATAACGCGGATTGGGCGGCGGACTGTTGGAATCCCAACAGCATTGGTCTTTCAAATAGCTGACGAGATCATTCAGATCGGCATCGTTCAGCGTGTCTTTGTACGACGCCATGCCCGCGCCGCCATTGCGGATCTCGTCCTTGATGCCGTCTTCCGTGGTGGGACGTCCGGACAGCAGCTTGTCTCGTTGGAAGACGCCTTTCAGCGCCGGCGCGCCCTTGGCGAACTCGTTATGGCAGAACCAGCATTTGTAATAGAAAATCTCGCGGCCGCGATCCGGCCCGCTCTGTGCCGCCTTCTTGAATTCGTAAATCGCCAGCGAGCGCTGATAGGGGTCTCTCATCGCCGGCTCTGCGGCAGGTGCGGCCGGTTTTGGCGCGGCAGCCTGCTGAGCGGCCGGCGTTTGCGCTCCTTCCTGCACGGGCGCGCGGCGCCCGATCCAGATACCGGCGGCCAGCACCGCCGCGATCGTCGCAGCGGCCAGCAGGCCCCTCGTGATACGCGAATTCATGGCGTCCCCTCGCGCTTACCTCGTTCTGTTCGGCGCTTTTTCCGTCCCTTGGCGCCCATCCTAGCAATTTTCAGGGCGCCTTACGCGGGCCTTCTTGGCTCCTTGGCGCAAAAAGAAAGCGCGATCCGCACGCGCGAATCGCGCTTTTCTTGCGATTCCGGCATCATGCGCTCGGGTCGGACGAAAGAGGACCTTCCATGCCCAATTTTTTGCACACTTCATCGCGACGCGTGCGGGCTTGCCTCGTTTGCGCCGGAGCGGCGTTCCTCGTGCCAAGCGCCGCGGCACAAAACGTCACGATCCCTATGCTTTCCGCGACTGGCTCGGGCTGGTTGGAGGTCGGCGACGATCTTCTCCCGCCGCCCTCGGGCCCCGGTCCCGTCACGGCCGACCCGGCGCATCCTTATCATAGCAATTTGAGCGGCCTGCAGCCGACTTACCGGGTGGCCGACCTCAACAGTCCCATCCTGCAGCCCTGGGTGGCGGAACGCTTGAGAAAAACCAATGAGCTTGTGCTTTCGGGAAAGGTCCCGTTTCAGGCCCATGAGCGTTGCTGGCCGACGGGGGTTCCCGGCTTCGAGGTTTTTTCGCTCATCCGGCCGATCTATTTCCTGCAGGGGCCCAAGGAGGTCATCATCATCAACGAAGGCGACTTCCAGGTGCGGCACGTCTATTTGAACGTGCCGCATTCGACGAATCCGAAGCTGAGTTGGTACGGCGAATCGGTCGGCCATTACGAGAATGGCGATACGCTGGTCGTCGACACGATCGGCATGAACGACAAGAGCTTCGTCGACAATTACCTCACCCCACACACCACAAAGCTGCACGTGGTGGAGCGTTTCAAGCTGACCGACGGCGGCAAAACGCTGCAGGTCCTGATCACGGTCGATGATCCGGGCGCCTTCAAGACGGCTTGGTCGGCGGTCCAGATCTACCGTTTGCAACACCGGGGCGACTGGGACGAAGACATCTGCGCCGAGAACAACGATTCCTACTTCAACTACGATATGGCGCCGATGCCGCAAGCCAACAAGCCGGACTTCTAAGCCAAGACGAGATCACCCGCTTGTTCATAGGCTGGAACCGCATTTTCTCAGTCCAGCGGCTCCGTTTCGAGTATAGGCTAATCGGCGAAGGGTATAGTGGGCGGGGCAATTGCATGCGTTCGATCAGCTTGGCGGTTGTCGCGATACTCGCCGCGACGGTTTCGCAGCGCGCCGTGGCGACGGAATTTCTGGCGCCGTCGTCAACGCCGTCAAGCGGCGGATTCTGGATCGGGGCCGACTACCTCAACTGGTCCAGCAAGGGCGACAAACTGCCGCCGTTGGTCACTACCAGCCCGGCCGGAACGCCATTAACGCAAGCGGGTGTGCTTGGAGCGCCCAGCACCACCGTCCTGTTCGGCAACGCCAGCGTCGCGGACGGCTGGCGTTCAGGCGTGCGCGTGCGCGGAGGTTATTGGTTCGATCCGCAGCACAGCCAAGGCATCGAGGCCCAGCTCCTCTTCCTCGGGAACGAATCGACCGAATTCTCCGCAAGCTCTGGCGCCACTCCGATCTTGGCCCAGCCGTTCACCGACGCGGTCTCCCGCATGCCAAATGCGAGCCTGATCGCATTCCCGGGCACGGCCAGCGGATCGATTGCGACCAGAGAGACGTCGAGACTGTTCGGCACGGGCGCGGCCTATCGAAGGGAGCTCTGTAGCAGCTGCGCGTTCGGCAGCATCAGCGCGTTCGCCGGGTATCGCTATCTGCGTCTGCGGGACGGGCTCGCAATCAACGATAGTATCTCACCGCTCTCGCCGATCTTTCCGTCTGGAAGCGCCATCACAGCGTCTGATCAGTTCAACACCACCAACAATTTCCATGGCCTCGATCTTGGGCTGACCGGCGATGTCGCCAACGGTCCTTGGCGGCTAAGCTGGCTCGCCAAGATCGCCGTCGGCGGCACGTTCGTGGACAGCCATATCAATGGATCGAATAGCATCGCGATTACCGGCACCGGCACGACCGTGAGCGCGGGTGGTTTCTACACCCAGCCGACGAATATCGGCAGCACGAGCAGCGACCGTTTCGCAGTCGCGCCGGAGCTCGGGCTGACTGCCGGTTACCAATTCACCGACAATCTCCGCGCCGTCATGGGGTACAGCCTGCTCTACTGGACCGGTCTCGTGCGCCCGGGCGGGGGGATGGACACCACCATCAACACGAGCCAGCTGAACGGCGGAATTCTCGCCGGTCCGGCGCGGCCACAGGCCCGGATGAACACGACGGACTATTGGGCGCAAGGCTTCAATCTCGGGCTGGTATTTAACCCCTAATTGGATTGCCCCGCGGGCAACGCAGTCCGCTTTGGGTCATAAGCAACCCATCAAGGCGGTGAGCGACAAAATGAAAATGGGGTCGGAGTGGATTCTTCAGTCCAGCGGCTCCACTTTCACGATCGAAGCGCCGTGGTTGCTGCCGACCCAGAACGTCACCGGGTTGGTGGAATTGTCCACCCAGACGCGCCGGATGTTGGTCGGATTGGGCAGCAGATATTCGGTGAACTGCCCGGTCTTGGTATCGAGGCGCGAGACGCGGTCGGTCATCATCGATCCGGTCCAGGCATCGCCATGCTTGTCGACCACAACGTCATAGGGGTTGGACCATGGCGTCGGCGCGCGCCATTCCTTGATCTGTTTCGTTTTGGGATCGAGCACGCCGACGGCATTGCCGTCATATTCGGCGAACCATAGCCGGTTCTGTTCATCGACCCGGCCGCGCCGCGGCCGCGAATTGGGAATCTCGGTGCGATGGATGGCCAATTGCTTGGTCTTGCCGTCGAGAATCCCGAGGTCACCGGAGTTGAAGTCCAGCATATAGAGATTGTTGTTGAGATCGGCATTGATGCCATAGGAGCCGATCCCCTTCTTGGTTTCCGGATCGGTAAAGCTGCCGAGATTCTCCCATTGGCTGGTCTTGGGGTCGAGCCGCAGGATTTGCGCGCGGTCGGAGTTCTTCACCCAGACCTTGCCGTCCACATGCCATGAGGTCGGCGAGACAAAGGATTGCTGCGTCGCATCGGTCTGCCATTCCTTGGGCACGGACCAGGTCTGCACCTTGCCCGTCTTCTTATCCAATTTCGCCACGCCGCCCTGATACATCATGGCGACCCAGAAATTGCCGTCATGGTCCTGTTCGAGGTCGAGGGTGCCGACCGGGAATCCTTCCTTGATCTTCGGGATCGGATATTCGGCGACCTTGCCGGTCTTGGGGTCCATCTTGCCGATGAACAGCGCGCCGAAATCCGAGTACCAGACCATGCCGTCGGTATCGACCATCACATCATGGGGCTCGATGGTCTTGCGCGGCAGATCATATTCGGTGACCACGACATGCGTGGCACGCCCCGTGGGCCGCGGCAGCGTCTTATAGGTGTAGCTTCGTTCGGGGCCCTTGCTGAGATTGATACTGGCAAGGAACTCGGCGGCGCCTCGCATGCGTCCGGCCAAGGCCGGATCGGCGCCCATATTGCCCGCTCCGCCGCCGAGATTGCGCCGCGCCGTGCCGATCAGACGCTGCGGCTGCAACGGGGTGCTGCCGGGGTAATAACCGGCCATGCGGTCGAAGATCTGCATGAATTC
>DASQIQ010000148.1:0-3879 GCA_035631495.1 Micropepsaceae bacterium | reverse complement strand
TTGTGGATGGCAACGCCGAATTTGTCTCGCGCCTGCGCAAGCTCGGAGGCGACGTCGCCATATTGCAGATTGACGAAGGTGACGCCGGGCGTCGTCAGGACAGGGCCCCAGACATCGATCGGGCTGTAATATTTTCCGCGCTTGGCGCCCATCACCATCGAACGCCAACAAATCCCGACATAGGGCCCGGGGCCTAGCGCCGCGAGCCGCGCACGGAATGAAGCGGTCTTCTCGGCATCCGCCTTTAGGAAGGGCTCTCGCGGAAAATCGGCGAGGTCTTTGCGCAAGATATAAAGCGGCGTGCCCATGGGCGCGTAGAAGTCGGGATCGCCTTTTTCCCGCGCCCAGTGAAAAACTCTGCAGGCGCGGCCTTCGAGCTTGCCGTCGTCATAGACGCCGATCTCGGCCTTGGGGAACGAACGCTGGAATAGGCTGACAAGCCGCGGGTCCACGGCGATCTGCAGTTTGCCATCCTCGCCCACGGCGCGTGCGATGTCGGGAAGGATATTGGCGAACATCAGCTCGTCGCCGACGCCCTGCTCGGCCACGATGAGGATGCGCTTGCCCTTCAGGTCTTCGCCCGCCCACAGCGGCGCCTTGGTGTAATGCAGCAGCCGCGCCCGGAATTCGGGGTCGTGGCGGATTTCATATTCCTTGAAGCCTTCGGCGAGGCGGCCCATGCCGATCAGACAGATGCTGCGCGAATGCAGGCTCTCGCGCCTCTCATTCGCATTGGGTGCAAGTTTCAGCGCGGCGTCATAGGCTTCGAGCGCTTTGTCCAATTGGCCCAGATGCGTGTAGGCATAACCCAGATTGTGCTGGACGCGGGCAAATTTGGGATCGAGCCGCTGTGCCTCCTGATAAAAGACAAGGCTCTCTTCGGCGCGGCCCTCCTCGGCAAGCACGGTAGCAAGCGAATTCCACAGCATGGGCTGATCAGGCATGCGGTAGATCGCGTAGCGCAGCGTTTCGATAGCGCCCGTCAGATCACGCTTATCGCGCTGTACGCTGCCCAGATTGTTGTAGCCGGCGGGATGTTCGGGCCGTTTCTCGATGAAGAGGCGGAACATGCGCTCGGCGCCGTCGAGAAGATCGAGATTCCAGGCGGTCAGTCCAAGATTGAGCACGAGATCGGTATCGTCTGGGTCAAGCTCGAAGGCGCGCTCATAGGTCACCAGCGCCTGATGCAAATGGCCCATGCGGTCCAGCGCGATGGCGAGAAGATGAAATGCCAGGGCGTTGGTGTCATCGATGCCGGTGGCCTCGAGCGAATATTTCGCGGTCTTGATCGTGTCACCGCGCTTCCACGCCTTGAGCGCACGCTGCAGGACCTTGTTCGAACGGATGCGTCCCTCGATGCTGGAAACGGCGAGCGTCGCGGCCTCGACGCGGGCGAGCGCTTCATCCGCTGCTCCCACGACGGTGTGTGTATCGTAATCGTGCGGGATGAGCCGGGCGGGCTCGGCCATGGCGAGTCTCCAGAAGAGGCCATAGAGCCGCAACAAGGCTAATTTTGCGTGAATATTAAAATTCGAACGGACTGCGGCACCGGCAGCACATTCTTAACCAATCGGGCCTTAAGGTCCTGATCGGCGGCACAAATTCGCGCATGCAACGATCATTTCATTCCGAGGGAAACCCATGCCTCTGAAGCTGACGCTCAAACCAGGCGAGAAGTTCGTCCTGAACGGCGCGGTTCTCGCCAATGGCGACAAGCGAGCCAGCCTCATCATCCAGAACAAGGCCTGCGTTCTTCGCGAGAAGGACATCATGCAAGCCGAAGACGCGACCACGCCCGCGCGAAGAATCTATTTCCCCATCATGATGATGTATCTCGATGCCGACGAAGCCGATGTGTATTACAGCCACTTCGCGCTTCGCATGACCGAGTTCATGGATGCGATCCGCGACCGCAAGGCCCTGGCGACCTGTGTGGAAATCAGCCGCGAAGTGATGAGCGGCGCCTATTACAAGGCGCTGGTCAAGTGCAGAACCTTATTCGATTTTGAACAGGAACGGCTCGCCTATGGCAGTGAAGGCGTATCAAAAAGCGCAGCTCGCGGCTGAAAATCCCCGGAACACCGAGTACCGGCTGTTCGGGCAAGTGACCGGAGCGCTGATCGACGCCCAAGCAGCGAACGCCAAAGGCGTACAGCTGATGGAGGCCATCGATTGGAACCGCCGGCTGTGGAGCACGCTTGCGGTCGATTGCATGGGCGACGGCAATCAGCTGTCCAAACCCTTGCGGGCACAGATCGTGTCCTTGTCGCTATGGGTGACAAAATATTCGAGCCAGGTGATGACGAACGGGGCGTCCCTGGACCCGCTGATCGACATCAACCGCACCATCATGCAGGGCCTCCAACCCGCCTAACGCACGCAGTGCCGCTCAGAGCGGCCAGCGATTGATCGTATAGGCGGGATCAAAATCGATGATGCTGCCGGAAATCGATTGCGCGCCGCCTTCCGCAACCCACACGAGATATTTGGCGACTTCTTCGGGCGCGATGAGATTATGGGACGGCGTACGCTCTTTGACCGCGGCGAGGAGTGCCGGGTTTGCCGGCGTGGTCTTCATCAGCCCGGCAAGATGGCCAAGACGTATCGCATGCGTGGCAATGCCGTACGCGCCCCATTCGACCGCAAGCTCGCGAATGAGACCCTCGAGCCCTGCCTTTGACGCGGCATAGGCGGCGCGGCGGGGATAGGGGTGAAGCGTGTTGATGGTCGAGATCGCCACATAGGACGACTTGCCCGCGGCACAGAGGCCCGGAAACGCCGCCTTGGCGAAGAGGAAAGCCCCCCTCAAATTGGTGGCGAAGACGCGATCCCAATCGCTTTCCGCGAGGCTTTGCGTATCGGCGATCACATTCACGCCCGCCAGATAGGCCGCGAAGTCGATGCGGGGAGGCAAGTTCGCGTAAGACTCGGCTTTGGCCGCATCGGGGCGATTCTCGGATGACCATACCGGATCGATGTGCCAACCGGCCGATTGCAGGGCCGCGCTGAGCGCCCGGCCAAGATTCCCCGTGGCGCCGATGATGACGGCGGTCTTTCGCTGTTCGGATGATTTCATTTCACTTTTTCCCAGCGCGGATATTTGGCCAGATACACCCACACATAGGAAATCTGCACGCCGGGCTCTCCGGCCACCGGGTGATATCCCATGGGAACGGTGCCGAACTGTCTGTCGGCAAAAGGCCATACCGCGTCGACACGGCTGTTGTCATGCCAGACACCGCGGCCGGCCTGAATGCCGCGCGCGGTTGCGCCCGACGCGATATAGAAAAAGACTTCTTCAAAACCGGCCTCGGTATTCAGTTCGAAATCATGCGGCAGGCTGGACCATGTGCCCAACCCTCGATGGCGCGTGATGCCCAGGCGCATGGTCGGCGCGGGGCCGCCGGGAAGCAGATAGTGATAGACGTCGCGCTGTGCGTTGCCCTCGCCAACGACGATGGCGTGAGCCTGGCTCCGCGCAATTTCCATCGTTTTCTTCCCATCGAGCGAAAAGATCACGCGCCCGATATCGTCCCCGTCGAGAAAAACCTGGGCCTCTTCTCGCGGAGACGAAAAATTCAGGACATTGCCCGCGCCTTCGACCGACAAGGTGTCGAGCAGCGGTTTGTTGCACCAAGAATAAGCCATGGGAGAATGCACCAGCTGGGAAAGATTGTCCTTCAAACATATCAGAAAACCAGATCAGGCTAGTGTGGTGGATTTGAAAGTTCCTAAGATTTTCATGGCATTCACGTTTGGGAACTTCAAATCCGAGAACCACGCTAGATCAACAAATTGCTAGTGTGACTTTGAATCCGAAATTCGCCCGGAGTGTTGCCCAAGCTATTGCGAATTTCGGATTCGTCACACTAGAAACCG
>DASQIQ010000147.1:0-25321 GCA_035631495.1 Micropepsaceae bacterium | reverse complement strand
CAGCGTCCCCATCATCGCGCCGCGCCGCGCACCGGCCGACATGATGGTCCGGCACATGGCGTCCCACACATCCATGAAGGAGAGCGGACCCGACGCGTCGGCGCCCACGCCTTTCACCGGCGCGCCCATGGGCCTAAGGGTGGAGAAGTCGTAGCCGATGCCGCCGCCCTGCTGCATGGTCAGCGCGGCTTCGCGCAAATGTTCGAAGATGCCCGAGAGATCGTCGGGAATGCGTCCCATGACGAAGCAGTTGAACAGGGTCACTGCGCGGCCCGTTCCGGCGCCAGCGAGGATACGGCCCGCGGGCAGGAAACGATGGCCGGTGAGCGCCTCGGCAAAATCCAGCGCCGAAGTGCGGCGCAGCTCGGGCGTCTCCGCCTGCGCCGCGGCCAGCGCGACCCGCGCCCAGCTCTCCTCCATCGTGCGGTCCAGCGGCGTGCCGTCGGCCGCCTTGAACCGGTACTTCATGTCCCAGATCTGATGGGAAATCGTGTTCATCGCCGGATCATCGCATCGGCGCTCCGCAAGATCAACAATCAGTTCCCTTTTTGTTCCCGATATCAGAGGCCCAACCCCGACGGCCCATTTGCAGAATCTATTTAGGGATCAAGCCCTTGGCTTTCCAGTCGCGGCCGCGCTCGGCGAATGCCCCCGCTTTTTCGATCGCTGCTCTCAGCTTGGCGGCATCCTTTGCCGTCAACATATGATCGGTCTCGGCTGAGAGGGCAGGGAGGTCGGCGAGCGCCACATCGTAGCGCCCCGCTTTCACCGAATCGAAAACCCGATCGAACGCCTTCGTCAGTACGGCGCGCCCCGCGGCGGCGTGGACGTGATCCGCGAAGGCTTCATCGTCGAGCGTCGCAATATCGGTCTGCAGATAGCCCCAGGCGGGGGCCAGCGCGATGACATCCCCTGCCATCAGCACATTGACGAGCTGAACCGCGGCAGACGCCTGTTTCAGGAAAACATCCGCGCTCACGCGCGCCTTGGCGCCCGGGTAATAGGCCTGGAATCCCGCGCTCGGCCAATCGCCGGAGATGTGCCAACCGGGCCAACCGCCGAGATCGACCAGATAGCGGGAGAAGCCGCCGCCCAGCCAGCCGAGCTGCGCCTTTCCGTTCACCCCTGGCCGCGCCGGAACGTCGTTGATCGCGCGCGGCACCGCTTGATCCTTGATCGCCTTGGTGGCGGCCGCGATGGCAAGCGGGTTGGGCCAGCCCCAGACGTAGGTCGCCGCGGCTTTGCCGGTCGGTGCGTAGGTGTCGCCGTTTTCCGCAAATTGCAGCCCGCCGAAATGTTCCAGCGCGAGGCCGCCGACGACGGTCCGAAAAAGCTCTGGACGGTCCTTCACGATCTCGAAGGGATAGCTCGCTTCCGTGCCCGGAACGAAATGGCGCGACTCGAGATAGACGATGATGCTCTTGGGCCGTTCGGCTTGCGGCAGCTTCGCGTAATAATGCAGCACCGCCAAGATGCCCAAACCGCCGTCGTCTTCCACGATGCTCGGTCCGTCGACATGCGTCGCCAGCAAAATGGATTGATCGTTCGGCGTGCCGAAATTGCGCCCCGGAAGCGTCGCCACGGTCTCGAACGCGTTGGCGTTCTCTTCTTCGTGCGCATCGAGGATCAGCTTGGCGGTTTTGCCTGCGGCTGCATCGGCAAGGACCTTGGCGCCCGCGACGCGGTCGAGCATTAGAAGCGGCACATTGAATTGGCGCGGCGTGGGATGAATGCGCGTGCCCTGCGCGGCCAGCGGCGACAAATCCATCACCGTGACGGCGGCGGCCGCGCCCGACGGCATCAGCACATTGGTGATGATCTCGCGGATTTGGCCGAACTGATCGCGATTGCGGAAGCTGGTCTCCACGCTCAGCGGAATCTTCTCGAACAGGGGCGTCGGGAAGGTTTCGGAGTCCGAGCGGTATTCGTAATCCCTGAACGACATTTGGGGACTGGCATTGCCCCATTGCGGCGAAGGATTGCCCTCAGGCCCGGCGGCCGGCTTGCAGGCCGGCGGATTGCCGCAATAGGCGGGCGGTGATGCGGGCACAGGAACGCCCAGCGGCACGCGTTGCGCTGTGCCAAGCGTGGCAAAAGGCTGCTGTTTGACCACCACGATTTTGCCGGAGAGCGCGGACAAGGGCGGCCGCTGCGCTACGGGAAGACTGAGATCGTAAAGCACCATCGGCGCGGTGACGCCGGAGGGACCCGTGGAGCCCGATTGCGTGCCATAGGACGCGACATCGACGGGTTTGCCGTCGGAGGTGAGCGACCAGCCGCTTCTGTCGGGGAACTCTGTCGTGTACCAGCGCGTGTAGGGGTAGGGATAATCGCCGACATTGACCAAGCCCATGCTCTTCATCTCGGCATGGAGCATGGCCATGAACTTCTTCCAGCCCGGCCCGGCGGTAAAGGCCGGCCCCCAGGAATCCTTCTGGTCCAGCCAATTCTGGACTTGCGCGGCCGAAGGCATTATCGCGTGATCGACGGTATTGAGCTTGGAGGAGACCGCTTGCTGCGCATCCGCCGCGGTGAAGCAGACGAGAACCAGAGCCGCCGCAGCCATGCCCGCCAGGCGAGGAGGACACGCCAACGCGTTTTCAAATGAGTCCCGCATATTGCCTTCCGCTCCTTTGCTTCGCTTATTCTAGATCAAAACCGCGCCTGAGAACCCTCGCAAATGCCCGAAAAGCGCCAATAGTTCGCGACAGTTTTTCCTTGTCTTTCTTGGCACTGCGTTAGACTGGGGCGATGCAGGCTTTAGATACCGCTCCCAATCCGCTCCTGTCCGTGAAGTCCTTGCGCAAGGTGGTGCCAGGCGGCCGCGTCCTGTTCAGCGGGTTGAACCTCACCGTGAATCCGGGTGAATTCGTCGCCATCATGGGAGAATCCGGGTCGGGCAAATCGACCCTGCTCAATCTCATTGCCGGACTTGACGTTGCGGATGCGGGCAGCATCACCATCACCGGCGTCGCCCTCGATACGCTGGACGACGATGCGCGCACCCTGCTGCGCCGCAGCGCCATCGGTTTCGTGTTCCAGGCTTTCCATATCCTTCCCCATCTGACCTTGGCGCAGAACGTCGCTTTACCTTTGGTGTTGCAGCATGAATCCGCCGCCGAGGCGAGTTCGCGCGCGAACCAGATGCTGGCCGCCATCGGCTTGCCGGGGCGCGGTGCGGATTTCCCGCGGCAGCTCTCCGGGGGCGAATTGCAGCGGGTGGCGATTGCGCGCGCACTCCTTCACCGGCCTGGACTGATCTTGGCGGACGAGCCGACCGGCAACCTCGATCCGGACACAGCCGCACGCATTCTCGATCTCTTCGCGAAACAGGTGCGCGAAGCCGGCGCCGCGGTGCTTCTGGTCACGCACTCCACTGTCGCCGCCGCGGTTGCCGACCGAACCCTGCTCCTCACGCCCCATGGTCTGATCACCCGCCATGAACGCTGAACAGAGCCGCATGAGCCCAATCGCCGCGCGCTGGATGATCGCCGGCGAATGGGGCGCGCACCCCGCGCGCGTCATCGTTGCGGCGCTCGCCATCGCCGTCGGTGTGGCGCTCGGCTTCGCCGTGCACCTGATCAACGCCTCGGCCTTGAGCGAATTTGCCCGGGCCATCAAAACCGTGAATGGCGATGCGGAGCTCCAGGTCCATGCGGTCACGCCGCTCGGCTTCGATGAAGCGCTGTACCCGAAACTCGCGCGGCTCGCCGGCATTGCCGGTGCAAGCCCGGTGGTGGAGATCAACGTCGTGGCCGACACCCCAGACCATCCTTCGGTGACACTTCTTGGTCTTGACGTGCTGCGGGCCGTGTCGGTGACGCCGAGCCTCATCGGTGAAAGACTCGCAAGTTCTGCTCCCGCCGCCAAAACGCAAACCGGGGAGGCGAACCCCGCGCCATCGACGAGCGACGAAGCGTTCGACACACGGTCGCTCTTTCTCTCCCAGGCCGCGCTGGACGCATCCGGCAAGCGCGTCGGCGACGACATCGCGCTTTCGGCGGATGGGCGCACTCTCCCATTCACGATCGCGGGGACTTTGCCGGGAGTCCCCGACAATCAGAATGTCGCTGTCATGGACATCGCCGCGGCGCAGTGGCGCTTCGGAAGTCTGGGGCGTCTGCAGCGCATCGACCTCAAGCTCGCCGATGGCGCCGATGAGGCGCGGCTGCGAAAAGCCGTCGCCGCCATACTGCCCGCAAACGCGGAGATCGCGGATAAGGAAACCGAAACGCGGCGCACCGACAGCCTGTCGCGCGCCTATCGCGTCAATCTCGATATGCTGGCGCTGATGGCGCTTCTGACCGGCGCGTTCCTTGCGTTTTCGGCACAGGCCCTTTCGGTGGCGCGGCGGCGTTCGCAATTCGCCCTGCTGCGCGTTCTGGGCGTGCAGCGGCGTGCGATCCTCATCCAGGTGCTGGCCGAAGGGGCAATCGTTGGTGGCATCGGTGCGATTGTGGGGCTTGGCCTTGGGCTGGGCCTTGCCGATGTCGCGCTGCGCCTTCTCGGCGGCGACCTCGGCGGCGGCTATTTCTACGGAACGCGCCCGCAGCTGATCTTCGCGCCGGAGGCTGCGCTGGGGTTTTTTGTTCTTGGCGTGCTGGCGGCGCTGCTCGGAAGCGTCTTGCCGGCGCGCGATGCGGCCCGCGCTCAGCCGGCCATTGCGCTCAAAGATGCCGGCGATGCCGCCGATGCGAATGCCGTCCCCGGCGCGCTCATCGCCCTCGCGCTGCTTCTTGCCGGAGCGGTCGCCTCGCGCCTGCCGGCCGTCGCCGGCCTGCCGCTATTCGGCTATCTGTCCATCGCGCTTCTTTTGGCAGGCGGCGTCGCGGCGATGCCGATGCTCGCGCGTATCCTCCTCGCGCCCTTGCAGCGCTTCACCTTCGCCGTTCCTGCTCATCTCGCCTCGAAGCATCTCTGGGGCGCTCCCTCGCAGGCGGCCATCGCGCTGTGCGGCATCGTCGCGAGCACCAGCCTCACCATCGCCATGGCGGTGATGGTGTCGAGCTTCCGCGGCTCGGTCGACGATTGGTTGGTGCAGGTGTTGCCGGCGGATCTGTATTTGCGCGTCGAAGGCAATGACAACAGCGCCTTCGCGCCCGAAATCCAACGCAAGATGGCGGCGGCTCCCGGCGTTGCGGCAATCCATTTCCGCAAAATCACGCCCCTGCGCCTATCGCCCGACCAGACGCCGATCGCCTGGATCGCACAACATATCGATCGCGCCGATCCGGCGAGAAGTCTTCCCATGCTCGGTCCGTCTCTTCCCGTCCCGCACGGCGCAACGCCGGTCTGGCTGTCCGAACCTGCGTTTTGGCTTTACGGCTATAGCCGCGGAGATTGGATCGATCTTCCCGCCATGAATGCGTCCGCCGGTGCGAATGGGAACCCGGCGAATAGGGTTTTCGTCGCCGGTATCTGGCGCGATTATGGAAGGCAACAAGGCGCGATCGCGATGGACGATGCCGACTACACACGCATGACGGGGGATACGCTGCGCAGCGATGCGTCGATCGAACTTGCGCCCGGCACACATGAGAGCGAAGTGACAGCCGCCCTGCGCGCGGCTCTGCCTCCATCGCTCTCGGGGCGTGTTACCTTTGTCGAATCGCACTCGTTGCGCACGCTATCGCTTCAGATCTTCGACCGCAGCTTTGCCGTCACCTATGTCTTGGAAGCGATCGCCATGCTGGTCGGGCTTGCCGGTGTGGCGGCCACGTTTTCCGCGCAGACGCTCGCCCGCACCAAGGAGTTTGGCATGCTGCGCCATATCGGCGTGCTGCGCCGCCAGATCGTCGCCATGCTCGCCGCCGAAGGCGCCTTGCTGGGGACAGTGGGGGTGATCGCCGGGATTGCCCTCGGAATCGCCATCAGCCAGGTGTTGATCGATGTGATCAATCCGCAGTCTTTCCACTGGAGCATGGAAACGCGGCTGCCGCTGACGCTCTTTGCTGTTGTGGCCGTCGCGCTCATTCTCGCGGCGGCTGGAACCGCGCTTCTCGCGGGGCGGCGCGCGCTTTCCGCCGACACGGTGCGCGCGGTGCGGGAGGATTGGTGATGGACGCATTTGCGAGAATGCTGGCGGCAGCCGCGGTGCTCTCCCTCGCGGTTGCATCCATCTCGATGGCGGCGGATGCGCCGGCACTGCCGCATTATCCCGACGTGCGCCCAGGCGTGGCGATGAATTTTCCCGCCGACCATGGCGCGCATCCCGAGTTTCGCGCGGAGTGGTGGTACATCACCGGTTGGCTCGATGCGGGCGAGGGCAAGCCGCTCGGTTTCCAGGTGACGTTCTTTCGCACGCGTCCTTCGGTTGATGAAAACAATCCCAGCGCCTTTGCGCCCAAACAGATTCTGTTCGCGCATGCCGCGTTGTCCGACCCGGCTATCGGCCATCTTTTGCATGACCAGCGTGCGGCACGCGCCGGTTTCGGCCTTGCCCAGGCCGCGGAGAGGGACACCGATGTCGTGCTCGACGATTGGAGTCTGAAGCGCGGCGCCGATGACGTCTTCCGCACCAAAGTCGGCGGCAAGGAATTCACGCTCGACCTCGCTTTCACGCCGACCCAACCGGTGCTGCTCGAAGGCGAGAACGGCTACAGCCGAAAAGGACCGGACGCAGTCCAGGCGAGCCATTATTACAGCCTGCCGCATCTGGCGGTTTCGGGCAGCGTGCAGCGCGGCGGCCGGAATGTGCCCGTCAAGGGAACCGCTTGGCTCGACCGCGAATGGTCATCGGCCTATCTCGATCCGCTTGCGGTTGGTTGGGATTGGGTCGGGCTCAATCTCGACGATGGCGGCGCGGTGATGGCATTCCGGATCCGCGACGCGAAAGGCGGCGCCCTGTGGGCCGGCGGCACGTGGCGCGATGCCAAAGGTACGCTCACCCGCTTCGCGCCGGGCGATGTGACATTCACCACCGAGCGGCGCTGGCATTCGCCGCGCACCGGCACCGATTATCCGGTGGAACAGACGCTCTCCCTGAATCTACCCACGGGCGAAAGGCGATTTTCTCTGAAGCCGCTCTTCGACGATCAGGAGCTCGACAGCCGAAAAGGCGGCGGCCCGGTCTATTGGGAGGGTGCGGCCAATGTGGAAGGCGGGCGGGGCTATCTCGAGCTCACCGGCTATTTCAAGCCGCTGAAGATGTGAGTTTTGACCAAAAGTCTCATCCAGGCGGCAGGCCCTCAATCATCTCGGTCTGCCGCGAAGGCCGGACTATGGTAGCGTGCTTCATGCTCCGGACGAGGGAGCGCATCGCGGGCCTTAAATCGCGGGCCTTAAAGTGCAGCAGGAGTAGAAACAGACATGACCGAAGACCAGATCTTCGCCCGCTGCGCGCGGCGGCTGATTCCCTTCATCGTGCTGCTCTATGTGGTGAACTATATCGACCGGGTGAATGTCGGTTTCGCCGCCCTCACGATGAACAAAGACCTCGGCCTATCGCCCTCCGTCTTCGGCTTCGGCGCTGGCATCCTGTTTTTCGGCTATCTCATCTTCCAGATGCCGGCCAATCTGATCCTCGAGAAAATCGGCGCCCGCCGCTGGATGTTCATCATTCTCGCGGTCTGGGGTCTGATCTCCGCCGCCAGCGCCCTCATTCAGGGTCCGCTTAGCTTCTACATGCTGCGCTTTCTTCTTGGCATCGCGGAGGCCGGATTTTTCCCCGGCATGCTGCTCTACATGACCTATTGGTTCCCGCATTCCTGGCGCGGGCGCTTCGTCGGCATCTTCATGTCCGCAATCCCCCTCGCCAACATCATTGGTGGCCCCCTCTCCACCACCATCCTCGGCTTGGACGGCATAGGCGGCCTTCATGGCTGGCAATGGATGTTCATCCTGGAAGGCCTGCCTGCCAGCATCCTTGCCTTCCTGGCGCTCATATTGCTGCCCGACCGGCCGGTGAATGCCTCCTGGCTGACGGCGGAGGAGAAACAGCGTGTCGTGGCGCGACTTGCCGCCGAGGACACCTCCGAGCACAGCGAGTTCTGGCCGGCCTTGCGAGACCCTCGCGTGATCGCGCTGGGAATCGTCCTGCTCGGCAACCAGATCGGCCTTTACGGCGTGCAATTGTGGCTGCCGCAGATCGTGCAGGGCATGGGCTTCTCCAATTTCGCCACCGGCTTCGTGGTGGCGCTCTGCTTCATCGCGGCCATGGTCGCGATGATCGTCTGGGCGAGACGCAGCGACGCCAAGGGCGAGCGCATCTGGCACGTGGCGATTCCCCTTTTGCTCGGAGCTTTCGGCCTCGCCTTGGCTGCGGTCGCGCAATCCAACCTGCTGGTCTTGCTGTCGCTCGCCCTCGCGCTGGTGGGGACGCTCGCCTATAACGGCCCGTTCTTCAGTCTGCCCTCGACGTTTCTTGGAGGTGTCGCGGCCGCCGGCGGCGTCGGTTTCGTCAATACGATCGGCAGTCTCGGACGCTTCATAGGACCTTACGGCGTGGGCGCCCTGAAGGAAGCGAGCGGCGGCTACGCATCGGCCATGGCCGCTATGGCGACCGCGATGATGATTTCCGCCATCATCGTGCTGGTGATGGGCCGCAAGATGGCCGGGCGCAAAGTGCAGCCGTCACAGGCCTAGGGCTGGAGCACGGTGCGGTTGTACCAGGGGAAGGAATCCCAGCTCAGAACCTTTTCCGTGCCGTCGAACAGCGCCGCGATGCGGCCGCCGCCCGCCTTGTACGAAAACTCCTTCACCCGGTCGGGTGGATTGGTCGTCGCATTGCGCGTGATGTCGAGGCCCTGTTCGGTCTCGAAGGTCTGATATCTGCGCGGATCCGACGGGTTGAAGAACCGCACCTCCCCTCCGCCCTTCGCCGCGGGAGCCCGCTCATATTTGACGTGAACCTGCATATGCTCGCCATTGCCTGCGGCAAATTCCCAATTCTCCTCCACAAGCATCGCGCCGCCCGACACGGTCTGCGAGCGCGCCATCTTTGCCGTACTCGCCGGTTGATAAACGCCAAAAGCGCCGGGCGCGTCGGCGGCATCTTTGGTCAGTCCGGCGATGATCATCTGGCCCGCAGTGCCGCTGGCCGTTTGTTTCACGGGGATGGCGAGATAGACCATCTGCGTCGAACCTCGCGGCTTGCCGTCCCCGCCCAGGACGGCGACACGGTCGATGAAGATCATGCGCAGATTGGCGTCCTTCGCCGGCCCTGCGGCGGCGATCACAGGTTCCCACCCTTCCGGAAGCATTTTCTTCAGCGCCGCATCGGGCACATGAAAATCGAGCTGGAAACGCTGTTCCACGTTTTGCTCGATGATGGTGTCGGCGCGTGCGGCCGGCGCGGCCAGGGCAAGGATGGCGAGTGCGCTGATGAATTGAGAGATCCGCGGCATCGGTGCTCCTTTCGAAAGAAATCAGGTTTTGGGATAGGTGGCGCGCACGCGTTTCGAGCGCAGGAGGTAGACGAGCCACACCACGGAAAGAATTGCTTGCCTCAGGCTGGCAACCATGGCGGGAGCTCGCAGCGTATTGAGCAGGGCGACATTGTCCTGCGGCTGGGAAAGGACGGGCGCTGTGGCCAAGAGCGTGATCAATCCAAAAATGGCCAGCGCGAACATGATGATGAAATAGATTTTCGTGATTCTCACAGCGTTATGACGCATCCGGTACAGCGCCCAGCCTGCATAGGCGGCCAAAATCGAAAGGCCGACGTCCAACACGACTTCCGTCAGCAGAGCCCCTCGCAAGGCCGGCGCGGCCGCCGCACGCTGCAACGCGCCGATCGCTCCCAGAACCGCGATCAGCGGCATCACAATGACCAGGTAGACACAGAGCAAGAGCAACCAGCCGCGCACGCCGTGAAGGCCCGCCCGATGTTCGTCTTCCCGGCTTGGCGCCTCAGTGCTCATCGCCGTTCCCCCTATCCTCGGCGATTCATAGTCCATTCGGCCGCTTTCGCGAACCCACCCCTTCCGCAAGGAGGCGGTTGCTGGCCTCCTCGAGACGCGATTCCAGCACGAGCATGAAGTCGCGGCGGGAGAGGCCCGGTGGAATGGGAGGAAGGAATTCCAAGATGATCGTACCGGGCTTTCTGAAAAAGCCACCGGCCCAGAACAGGCCGGAATTATGCGCGACTGGGACGCAGGGGACGTCTAGTTGCGCGTACAGCCCGGCAACACCGGGCTTGTAGTCCGGCGGCGCGCCCGGTTTCCTGCGCGTCCCTTCGGGAAAGATGACAATGGGCCGGCCTTCCGCCAAGGCGCGTTCCGCTTGGTCGTGCATGAGCCGGATGGCTTTGGCGCCCGCTTTGCGATCGATCGCGATCATGCGCATCTTGCGGCAGTACCAGCCATAGAGCGGAACGCGCAAAAGCGACTGTTTCAGCACGATGGCCGGCCCCGGCAGCAGGGCGAGCAGGGCGACGGTCTCCCACATGCTGTAATGTTTGGCGGCGACGAGCACGCGCGGGTCTTCCAGGCTTCCTCGCACCTCGAGGGCAATTCCCGCAATCCTCTTCAAACCGAAGAGGACCAGACGCGCCCAGAGATTCGCGGCCCTAATCGTGAGATCTGACGGCAGCAGCAATACCGGTAAAGCACCGACATTCATGATCACGGAGACCGCGATGAACCAGACGAGGAACAACGCGGAGCGCAGATATAGCATCACGCTTCACGCATCGTGCCGGAACGCATCGCGTCGGACACCGAATAGCGAAACGCGAACCACGCTTGCGAGATATTTCACATATTCGCCGCTGAGCCGCCGCGCGCTCTCCCAAATGGGGGCCTTCGGGTTGTCGGCGGCCACGGGATAGGGAACGAGGGCCACGCCTGGCATCTGCGCGCCGAATTCCACCAGACTCCGCGGCATATGATAATCGGCGGTGACGATGATGAGGCTGTGATAGCTGCGTGCGCTTGCCCATTTTGCCGCCTCTTGGGCATTGCCGCGCGTGTCCAACGCCGCGAAGCCGAGATCGGCGCAACAGTCGAAGGTGTCTCCGCCGCGGAGCAGCTTCTTCAGATAGGGTTTGGACGTCTGTGGATTCACGCCGGTAATGAGAAGACGTTTGCCGCTGCCCTTTTCGAGCAGCGTCACCGCCGGCGCGAGCCGGCTGCCTTCGCCGGTCAAGGCGACGATGCCGTCGGCCTGAGCGGTCAAGTCCGACGCTGCGGGAGGCAAATTGGCGAGAAACCGGCCAAAACCAATTGCGAATAGAAAGATCAGCACCAACACCGCGACGAGCAGCAAACGAAACCGGCGCCGAGGCCGTTTCGCGCCGTCCACACGCCTATCGCTGTGCTCTCTCGCCATTACGCCGCCTGCTCCACCTATGCCAATCTAGTGTCCCGATTCCGAAATTCGCACGATATCGATATCGTGCTCTTTGCGAATTTCGGAATCGAAGGACACTAGCAATTTATTGATTCCTAATGTCGTTTCGGTTTCGAAGTTCGCCCAGAGCCCGATATTTCAATAATGCGAACTTCGAAACCACGACACTAGCGCGCTTAATACAGTTCGTGCAGCGCTGCGATGACCGAAGCGCGCGCCGTTGCCCAGGCGATGATCGAGGCCGCCACCGGAACCATGGCCAGCCAGGGCAGCTCGCTCAACGGCAGCCCAAGAGGCGGCAGGAACGAGACGCTGGCCAGTCCGAGCCGCTCGAGACTGCCGGCGCTGAAAAACGCCGCCGCCGCGAAGGCTGCGCCGCAGACCGCCGCGATCAGGGCCGCCAGGAAATAATGCCATTCGAAGGCGCGGGCGATGAAACGGTCCTTTGCGCCCATGAGATGGAGGAGCTCCACGATCTCCCGGTGCGCCGCCAGACCCGCTCTCGTGGCGAAGGCGACGGTCGCAGCCGTTGCGAGGGCAATAAGGGCAAGAATGGCAAAGGCGCTCAGCACCACGGTGTTTGCCGTATTCCTCAGCCTGCCGATCCAGCGGCGATGATCGTCGAGCACCGCATGGGGCGATGCGGTCTTCAGCTGCCTTTCAAGCCGCGCAATGTCCGGCGTCGCGCCCGGCGCGAGACGCACATCGATCAATTTGGGAAAGGGCAGCGCCGTGACGATGGCGTCTCGGCCGAGCCACGGTTCAACGAGGGCGAGATTGTCCGCGTCCGAAAGCGGCCCCGCGTAAACGACGCCCGGCGTCGACTGCAGGAGCTTGACGGCAGCGTCCACTTCCTTTTGCGGAGCAGCTTGGCCTTGGGGCAGAATTTGCACCGTGAGGCGGCCTGCGAGCCCGGCTTGCCAGGATTCCGCGCTGCGATTGGCGATCAGCACGCCGCCCAAAGCGAGGGCCGCCAGGAACGCCATGACTCCGATCACCAGGTCTAGCGCGGCTGCGCCTTGTTCCCGCGGCAGAACGCCGACGCGCCGGCGTTCGCCTCTCACAGGCGATCGGCGCTTCATGACGTCCCCCGCATTTCGATCAGCCGGCCGTCGATCAGGCGGATTTCGCGGGCTCGCGTGCTTTCGATCAACGCCCGATCATGGGTCGCGATCATGACCGTCGTGCCGAAGCGATTGAGCTCGACGAACAGCCGGATCAGCCGCTCGCCCATATCGGGATCGACATTGCCCGTCGGTTCGTCGGCGAGCAGCAGATCGGGCTTGGCGACGACCGCGCGCGCGATCGCCACGCGCTGCTGTTCGCCACCCGACAGCGTGGCCGGCTTGTGGTGCATTCTCTCGCCAAGGCCGACCCAGGACAGCAGCTCCTCCACGTCGCGCAGGTAATCGGTGGGCCGGTGTCCCGCAAGCCGCAACGGAAGCGCCACATTATCGAAGGCGGAGAGATGATCGAGCAGCCGAAACTCCTGAAACACGACACCGAGGCGCCGGCGCAAAGACGGCAGCTCGGCGCGTTTCAATATCGCAAGATCACGCCCGAACAGCGAGATCAATCCGCGCGACGGGCGCTCGGCCATGAAAACGAGCTTGAGAAGCGTGCTCTTGCCGGCGCCTGACGGTCCCGTCAGGAAGGTGAAGGAGCCCGGGTCCAGCGCAAAGCTCACATCGCGCAGGACCTCAGGCCCGGCACCGTAGCGCTTACCGACATTTTCGAAGCGAACCATGCTCCTCTCAGGACTTGCACCTCTCGGCGTCAGGCCGCGAATCGACTGGATGCAAACATAACCAGCGCGGAAGCGCCGCGCCACGCCCGAACCGGTCCCAATAACGGCCTCGTCTACGAACAGACGATGTGACTTGTCACGACGCGAGCGATGGGCCAATTTCGCGCAACGTCGGGACACGACTCAGATCATGATTCTCACCTGCCCGTCTTGCCGCACCCGTTATCAGGCCGATAGTGCCCGTTTCGCTGCGCCCGGGCGCAATGTGCGATGCGCGAAATGCGGCCATGTGTGGTTTCAGGCCGCTCCCACTCCCGAGGCGGAGCTCGAGCCCGAACCGATCATGACGCCGGCAGCGCCGGCCCATGGCCCCAGCGTTGCACCCGTTGCGCAGGCTTCAGCGTCCGAAGCGAGTTCGGTGCCGTTGGGCGTGGGGCCGGCCGCCGAAGATTCCATTTCCGCTCGGGCGGAGACCAGGCCGCGTTTGGGCGGTGCGAGGTTTGCGCAATCGGCCGGCTGGGCTGCCCTCATCGCCCTTATTGCCGCGATCGGCTGGGCGAGCGTGCAATACCGTCAGACGATCGCCAGTCTGTGGCCGCAATCGGCCTCGCTCTATGCGGCCGTGGGTCTTCCGGTCAATGTTCGCGGGATTCAACTCACCAACATCTCCTATCAACAGGAATATCAAGACGGCCAGCCGGTGCTTTCCGTGACCGGCAAGGTGGTGAACATCAGCAACCGCGAGCTGCCGGTTCCGGAGATCCGCGTGGTGTTGCTGGATGATGCCAAGCACGAGCTGTATCACTGGAATTTCGATGCCGGAATTCCGACACTGAAACCGGGGGGCGAGAGTACATTCGTGACCCGGCTTTCGAGTCCGCCTCCGGAGGCTCGCAATCTGAACGTTCGTTTCGCGGAGAGCGGCGACGCGCGATGAGCGCGTAACCGGACGCGGCCGATGGGCGATGTCACGCTTTTTTCGCAAGTCCGGATCGCCCGGCGGGTGAAGGCGGTTGCACGCGAGATTGCAAAAGGACCACTACGCCCCGAAATTGCGGTTCCGATTTTGGCCGGCGCCTTCGTCTTCACCGCCGATCTGTTGCGTGCGTTGGCCAATGAGGGCCTCGATCTTGAAACCGAATTCATCTGGCTGCGCTCTTACGGCCGCGCGCAAACACCAGGCGAAGTGACGGTTCTGAAGCGGCCGACAGAGATCGTCCGTGGCCGGACGATCCTCTTGATCGACGGCGTGCTCGACCGCGGGCTCACCCTGGCGCGCGCGAAGGAAATGCTGGAAGAGGCGGGCGCCGCCTCGGTTTTTTCCGCAGTGGCGGTCGTGAAATCCCATCCGCAGCCTGTGTTCAAAGCCGATCACGCCCTGTTCACGGCGGCGGGCGATGAATTTCTCTTCGGCTATGGCATGGACAGAGAAGGGCTCGGCCGGGGCGCGCCGGACATCCGGGTGAAACGCGGCTAAGCGCAACAAAAAGTCCTCATGCTCGATGGAGCATGAGGACTTTTGCATCAGGCGATTCTAGAACTGCTTCAACAGCCGTTCGATATATTCGAGCTCTTCCTGTGCGCGGCTTGCTTCGCCGGAGCGGCGGCGAAGTTCGTCGAGAATCTCGCGCGCCCTGGCCAAGTCCGACTGGTCTGGAATCTTGATCGTGCCGCCGGCCATCGATCCGGCCTGATCCAGCGGCCGGCCGAGGGGATCGGTGCGTTCGCCTTGCCGGTCATTGCCATTGCCCGGCTCCTGCCCATTCGCTGTCATGATGTTCTTGGCGAGCTGCTGGGCGCTGTTGCGCAACTGATCGAGGGCGCGCTGCTGGGCCTGTTCGGCATTGCCCAGCTGATTGCCGGAAAGATTGTCGCGGGACTGGCCCATTTCGCGGCCGGCCTCGTTAAGGCCACCGGGCATCTGCACGCCATTGCGCGCCAGACCCTGGATGATCTTGTCGAGCTTGTCGCGCAGGCCTTGCTGGTCTTGCGCCAGCGAATTGGGGTCCATTCCCGGAATCGGCTGACCCTGCTGGCCGAATTGGCCTTGGCCGGGCTGCTGCCCAAACCGGCCGCCCTGGCCCTGGCCCGGCTGACCTTGCTGGCCCTGCTGACCCTGGCCCGGCTGCCCGCCTTGTTGCCCCTGCTGACCTTGCTGTCCCTGTTGGCCTTGTTGACCCTGCTGGCCTTGCTGGCCTTGACCACGCTGGGCGCGGAAGGTCTTGTCGAGTAGCTGACGCTGGCCGCCCAAGAGGTCGCCGAGCCCCTGCAGGGCCTCGTTCATGGCGTTCTGTTGCGGATTGCCCTGACCTTGCTGGCCTTGCTGCCCCTGCTGGCCTTGCTGACCGGGTTGTCCACGGCCCGCCATCATCTTCATATTTTCCAGCATCTGCATCAGCTGGGCGAGCATCTGCCGCGCCATGTCGCGATTGCCGGTGCGCGCCAAATCCTCGATCGCCTTGAGGAGATCCTGAAGGTCCTTCTGGGACATCGTGCGCGCATTGGGCGGCATCTGACCCATTTGCTGGTTGCCGCGCTGGGCGTTGCGCGCCAGCTGCTGCATGTAGCGCGCCATCGCCTCGCGCAGCTTGTCCATGAGAGCGCGGATTTCCTCGTCCGGAGCGCCGCGTTCCAGCGCATCCTGAAGCTGATCCTGCAAGCGGCGAAGTTCCTCTGCGGCATTGGCCAGATCGCCGTCTTCAATGGCGAGCGCCATGTCCCACATGAAGTTCTGCGAAGTCTTGAACCCGGGATCGTTTTTCTGCGTCGACAGGCGGAAATTTAGGGCCCGCAGCGCGAGGTAATTGCCATAATCGTCCTTATAGAACTGGTTGGGCCCAAGGCTCAGAGCATCGACGGCCGTCTGGACCTTTGGGCGCGACTTCTCGCCATCCACGGCCAGCGTCTTGCGCTGTTCGATCAGCGATTGCGCCAAGGGTTCCGTGAAGACGCGCTGCGGCAGTTTGATGGTCAGCGCCGCTGACCGGCCGGTCTGGCCGGCGGCGTCGGTTGCTTCCAGCAAAATGTGGACGTTCGATCCCGCATAGGCGTGCGCGGTAAGATCGCGAAACACCGTGTCGCTTACCACTTTACCCGTGCCCGGAACCGGCAGTTCGACGGTCAGGGTTTCGGCGGTCTTGATCTCCTGGCCCTTGTCGTCGAGCGGGCGGACGAGCGCGGCGGCTTTCACCACGCCGTAATCGTCCGAGGCCTTATAGGAAAGCTTGAGCGACGCATTCTGCTGTGCCGCCGGCGCTTCGGTGAAGGCGATCGTGGGCGGCTTATCGGGGATGATGGCGAAGTGATAATCGCCATAGCTGTGCGAGCCGAGCCGAATCGAGACGTGCGAATTGGTAACGACGTCGAGCTTGGCTTCATAGCCGGCCTCGCCCTTGGCGAATTTCGGCTGGCCGCCTTTGGGCACTGGACGCGCGTCGATGGTGGGCCGATTGGAAGTGCCGCGAAGCCGCATCACCAAAGTGCTGTTGATCGGCGCCTGAATATCGCCCTCGGAATTCATCACCGTCCGGTCGGTCAATGACCGTGGCGGAAGGCCGGTATAAGCAGGCGGTGAGACCCAGGCGACGAAGACCGAATTGTCGACGCTGTCGGCGAAGACTGGAAGCAGCCCTGACAGCAGTCTTTGGCCGGATTGCGGCCCGGCGATGATGAAACCCACAATCACGCCCAGAAGCACCGCGAAGCGAATGCCGCGCGGGTCGCGCCGCGCCATGCCGGGCGCGGGAAATTTCAAACGCAGGTTTTTTGCCGAGGCGAGCAATCTGATGATATGCGCGCGCCAAAGTCTTTCCGCCAAAGGATCGCCCTTGCCGGCCGCAACGATGTCGGCACCTTCCGTGATCGGACGGTTGGGAAGTTCGCTGTCGCGCTCGACGCGGCGCGCGCCGTCGAACCAGCCCGGGCCGCGGACACGCGCAAAGGAACGCCAGAAGGCGAACACCATGGCGCCAAACAAAGCCAATAGGAGCACGGCATGCACAGCGCCTGGAATCAGAGCAAAAAGCCCGATCAGCGCGAGAATCATTCCCACGCCGACGATGCCCATGCCCGGCCACATCGCTGGCCAGACCCGTTCCCAAAGCAGGATCAGCCGTGCAACCGTTATGAAACGCTCGGCCCTTTGGCGGCGCGCTTCCCGATCTTGGTCTTTGTTGTCAGTGCTCAAGCCAGCCCGGAACCCGATCCAGCGCAATAACCGCCTCTAGCGTCAATCGCGGCCGTACTACAAACCACTCTCGCCCGTTCACCAGAATCTCGGGTGCGGGGGGACGAGCATTATAGGCGGATGCCATAACCGCGCCATAGGCTCCCGCCGTCATAATAGCCATCAGATCATTACCATTGGCTTCCGGCAAGTCTCGATCTTGGGCGAAGCAATCGGCGGTTTCGCAGACCGGGCCGACAACGTCATAACGTCGTGTGGAAAGCTTCGGATCCGGGGCCAAAACCGGAAGAATATCGTGGTGGGCGTCGTAGAGCGCAGGGCGGATCAGATCGTTCATTCCCGCGTCCAAAACCATGAAGCTCTTGGATTCGCCCGATTTAATATAAATCACCCGCGCCACGAGGATGCCCGCATTGGCTGCGATCAGCCGGCCGGGCTCCAGAATCAGCTGAACGTCGAGACCTTTTGTCGCCTCCGCGATCACTTCTCCGTAAGCATCCGGATCGGGGGGCGGTGCATTGTCCAGGCGGTAGGGCACCCCCAGTCCGCCTCCGAGATCGGCACGGGCGATTCGGTGCCCCTGCGCGCGAAGCTCGGCGATCAGATCGGCGACGCGCTTGAAGGCCTCGCGAAATGGGCCGAGCTCGGTGATCTGGCTGCCGATGTGAACATCGACGCCGACGATCTCGATGCCCCGCAATGTCGCAGCGTGTGCGTAGGTCGCGCGCGCGCGCGACCATGGAATACCGAATTTCGTTTCATAGGTTCCGGTGGTGATCTTGGCGTGGGTCTTGGCGTCGATGTCGGGATTGACCCGGATCGTGACCGGCGCCTTCACCCCCATGCCGGCCGCCACCTCGTTCAGCGCATCGAGCTCGGGTTCGCTCTCGACATTGAATTGGTAGATTCCCGCCTCCAGCGCGAGGCGCATTTCTTCGCGCGTCTTGCCGACGCCGGAAAAGACGATGCGGCGCGCGGGAATGCCGGCCGCGAGCGCCTTCTTCAATTCGCCGCCCGACACCACATCGGCGCCCGCGCCCAGATTGCCCAGTGTCTTCAAGACGGCGAGATTGCCGTTCGCCTTCACCGAGAACGCGATCAGCGCATCCTTGGGCAGAGCGGCGGCGAACACGCGATAATGGCGCGTCAGCGTCGCACTGGAGTAGCAGTAGAATGGCGTACCCACGGCCGCGGCCAGTTCGGTGAGCGGTACGTCTTCGGCCGAAAGGACTCCATCCTTGTACTGGAAATGATTCACGTCGCTCTCATGGGCCGGTCGGATAAGGCGGCGTGGTTCCACCTGGCTGGCCTAGCGGGACCGGCGGCCTGGAAGGGTCTTTCTGATCCTGCTGCAGTGCCTGGCCCATTGGCGCCTCGAGGCCGGATTTCACGCCGCAAGAAACCAACACCAACGCGATTCCTGCGACTATCAACGCACGCGTGCTCATTTCAACCGTTCCTTCCAATAGCGGACCTGTTCGCGAACGCGTTCGGGCGCCGTTCCTCCCAAGCTCTTGCGCGCGGCCACGGAAGACTCAAGCGACAGCACTTTATAAACGTCCTTGGTGAGCTTGGGCTCGATCTTTTTGAGTTCACCGAGCGGGAGCGCGTCCAATGCAAGGCCAAGCGCGTCGGCGCGCGCAACCGCTTTGGCCGCGATATTGTGCGCCTTGCGGAACGGCTTATTGAGCTTGGCGACGATCCAGTCGGCAAGATCGGTCGCGGTCGGGTGGCCCTTTTGCGCCGCTTGTTTCATGGCCTCCGCGTCGATTTCGAGTTCCACCATGATGCCCGTCATCGCCGCGAGCGAGAGATCGAGCGCGTCGGCGGCGGCGAAAACCGCCTCCTTGTCCTCCTGCAGATCCTTGGCATAGGCGAGAGGCAGGCCCTTGACCACGGTGAGCAGGCCGACGAAACCACCAAGAATCCGTCCCACCTTGGCGCGAACCAGTTCCGCCGCATCGGGATTGCGCTTCTGGGGCATGATGGACGAGCCGGTGGAGAAGGCATCCGAGAGCTTCACGAAGCCATAGGCCGGTGAGGCCCACAGCACGATCTCTTCGGCGAGGCGAGAAAGATGCGCGGCCGCGATGGCGGCGGCGGCCAGGAATTCGAGCGCAAAATCGCGGGCGGAAACGGCATCGAGCGAATTGCGCATGGCTCCCGTAAAGCCCAACGCCTTCGCCGTCATCTTGCGGTCGATGGGATAGGACGTGCCGGCAAGCGCCGCGGCGCCGAGCGGGGATTCGTTCAACCGTTTGGCCGCATCGCCAAACCGTCCGCGGTCCCGCGCGGCCATCTCGACATAAGCGAGGCAATGATGCCCGAAGGTCACCGGCTGGGCCGGCTGCATATGGGTGAAACCGGGCATGATGGTTTGAACGTGGTGCTCGGCCTGAGTCAGCAGCGCGCGCTGCAGGGCGAGGAGACCATTATCGGCGCGTGCGCATGCCTCGCGCACCCAGAGCCTGAGGTCGGTGGCCACCTGATCATTGCGGGATCGGCCGGTGTGCAGCCGTCCGGCCGCCTCGCCGATGAGTTCGGCAAGGCGCGCCTCCACATTCATGTGAATATCTTCGTATTCGCGGCGAAACGGGAAGGAGCCGCCCTCGATCTCCCGTTTGATCGCCGTCAGGCCTTTGGCGATGGAATCGGCGTCCGCTTGAGCGATAATGCCCTGGGCGGCCAACATGGCGGCGTGTGCTTGGGAGCCCGCCAGATCCTGCGGGGCCAGGCGCTTGTCAAAATCGATGGAGGTGTTGATCTCCTCCATGATGGCGGCGGGGCCGCTTGTGAAGCGTCCGCCCCACATTTTGTTCGCAGTCATGATATGGGACCCTGTGGCCGTCTGTAGCCTCGGAGCTTAACGATGAAGCCTCGCACGCGCCTCTTTGCGACCCTTGCGGCGGGCCTTGCCGCGGTCGCAACTGCGGCCGTCCTATACGGGATCATCGGGCGGGATGTCCACGCGACTGCGAACCCGCCTCCCGTCCTGGACAAGCTGAAACTGACCCAAGGCCGGCCGGGGGCGCCCGACATCGGCTTCGTCGACGCCATGGGAAAGCCGTTCAAGCTGGCCGATTTCCATGGCCGCTACATGCTGGTCAATCTGTGGGCGACCTGGTGCGGCCCCTGCATCAATGAGCTGCCCGAATTGGCGCGATTGCAGAAGGAATTGCCCCAGGACCGCATCACCGTGGTGCCCGTCGATGTGCTGGAAAGGCTGGATGCGAATAAACTGGGCGAGTTTCTGACGATGCACGGGGCCGATGGCTTGCCCGTCTATATCGACAACGACCGCGCCACGCAGCGCGGCTTTATCGCCAACGAACTGCCTTTGACCGTGCTGATCGATGCCGAGGGGCGCGAGGTGGCGCGCGCCGCAGGCGGGCAGAAATGGGACGACCCAGCCTCCGCGGCCTATCTGAAGGCGATTTCCGCTCCCCCGCCAAAATGAGGTGTAAGCACGATTTTGGTATTGACATTTGTACATACAAATTCTAAATGATAAACGTTGTAGTTGGTTTCGATTGGGACGATGGCAATCGTGAGAAGTGCCAAAAGCATGGCGTCTCTGTTGCCGATATCGAATTTGCTTTGATGGGTGATCTTAGGGTTACGCCGGACCCTGCCCATTCCGATGACGAAGAACGGTTCATCGGTATTGGCCGGACTGAAGACGGCAAAGCGATCTTCGTGGCATTTACGTTTCGCTTTAAGGGAGTGGAGAGACTTATTCGGCCCATCAGCGCGCGTTACATGCACAAGAAGGAAATCCACACCTATGAAAAGAAAGGTTCCTAAGCTCGCTTCCGACAATCAGGCCGAAGCGTTTCTCGAGCAAGATTTGTCGAATTTGGATTTTTCGCAGTTCAAGCCTGTGCAGTTCGAGTTTGAGAAGAAGACCGCGCGCGTGAACATGCGCTTGCCACAACCCCTTCTCGATGCGGTGAAGAAACGGGCATCGGCTCGCCGCATTCCCTATCAGCGCTTCATCCGTGAAGCGCTGGAACGGGCGGTCGCATCTCGCAATCGCCATGACCGCGTGACCGTCCGGTCAGTTCGGTATCGAGAAGGGTTCGTGAGGACTGTGGAGCAGTGCGAGAATATGGAAGCAGTTGAGGTTGTTCGGGCGCGCTATCGTCCGCGGCGGATCACAACTCTATTCGTCGGTGAATCCGCTCCGCATAGTGGGAACTTTTTCTATTGCGGCAACACTATAATGTTGCGTCAGATGAAGCGCGCTGTGGAGCAAACACTCGGTGAAAGCGACGACTTCCTTACAACTTTCAAAGCCTACGGCTGGTATCTTGACGATCTCGTACTGACACCCGTGAACCACCTGACGAGATCGGAGCGCAAAGCGAAATGTTTGGAGGCGCAAAACAGCCTCGCGGATCGAATCGCGGAATATCAGCCGCGAGCGATTGTGTCGCTCTTACTTGGCATTGAGAAAATTGTGAACGCGGCGGCAATTGCCGCTGGCAGCGGCGTCCACCCGTTCGCAGTGCCGTTCCCCGGCATGGGGCATCAAGCCAAATTCCAGACTGCCATGGCGAAGATCATACCGAAGCTTCCAAAAGATTGACCACGCAAACTTGAATGCCTGTGGGGCGTAGTCCTGCGTAGGCGATCGTCAACGCGTGGGGACCGGCTTCTCGCCACGATAATCGTAGAAGCCGCGGCCCGATTTGCGTCCCAGCCAGCCCGCTTCGACATATTTCACCAGCAAAGGGCAGGGCCGGTATTTGGAATCGGCAAGGCCCTCATACAGCACCTGCATCACCGACAGGCACGTATCGAGGCCGATGAAATCGGCGAGCTGCAGCGGGCCCATGGGGTGATTGGCGCCGAGCCGCATCGCGGTATCGATCGCCTCGACGTTTCCGACGCCCTCGTACAGCGTGTAGACCGCCTCATTGATCATCGGCAGCAAAATGCGATTGACGATGAAGGCGGGAAAGTCCTCGGCATTGGCCGACGTCTTGCCGACCTTGTGCACCAGCTCCACCGCGGCGTTGAAGGTCTCGTCCTCGGTCGCGATACCGCGGATAACCTCCACCAATTGCATCACCGGCGCCGGATTCATGAAATGCAATCCGATGAACCGTTCGGGGCGGTCGGTGGACGCAGCCAAGCGCGTGATGGAAATCGAAGAGGTGTTGGTCGCCAGCATGGTTTTTGGACCGAGCCGTGGACAAAGTTCCTGAAACACCTTCCGCTTGACCTGCTCGTTCTCGGTTGCCGCCTCGATGACAAGATCGCGGTCCTTCATGACGTTGAGCTCGCCCGCGACGCGGATGCGTTTCATCGCGGCATCGGCATCGGCTTGCGTTATGAGACCGCGCGTCGCCTGGCGATTCAAATTGCGCTCGATGGTCGCCCGGGCCTTGCCCAGGGCTTCCGCGTTGATGTCTTCCATGACGACATCGTAGCCGGCGAGCGCACAGACATGGGCGATACCATTGCCCATCTGCCCGGCGCCGATGACGCCGATCTTTTCGATCTTCATTGCGACCCTACCGATCTTCCGCGCATGATATTTTGCACTCCAAGTGCGCCACAAAGGTTAGACACATCATCGATCCAGCGCCTTTTCGAACTCGGGCAAGGCTTCGAAGAGATCGGCGACCAGGCCGTAATCGGCGACGCCGAAGATCGGCGCCCCTTCGTCCTTGTTGATGGCCACGATCACCTTAGAATCCTTCATCCCGGCAAGATGTTGGATGGCACCCGAAATCCCTACCGCGATGTAAAGTTCCGGCGCCACGATCTTGCCCGTCTGGCCAACCTGCCGGTCGTTCGGAACGAAGCCGGCATCGACCGCAGCGCGCGAGGCGCCGACGGCCGCCCCCAAGCGGTCGGCAATGCGCTCGATCAGCGCGAAATTGTCCTTGGATTGCAGACCACGGCCGCCGGAAATAACGATTTTCGCAGCCGTCAGCTCAGGCCGCTCGGAACGCGAGAGATTTTCTTCCACAAAGCGCGACAGCCCGGGATCGTCCGCCGGAGGAATTGTTTCGATCGTGGCGTTGCCGCCCGGCGCCGTTGCCGCAAAAGCTGCAACGCGCACCGTTATGATTTTCTTGAATCCCTTGGCTTCGACCTTCTGAACGGCGTTGCCGGCATAGATAGGGCGGCGAAACACGTCCGCCGATTCCACGGCGAGAATTTCCGAAATCTGCGGCACGTCGAGCTTGGCGGCGACGCGCGGCAGGATGTTTTTTCCGTTGGCGGTAGCGGGAGCCAGGATCGCGTCATAGGCAGCGGCGCAAGAGAGCAAGAGTTCCGCCATAGGTTCGGCGAGGAAATTCCTATAACGCGCATCCTCGGCGAGGAGCACTTTTTCGACGCCGGCGAGCTTTGCCGCTTGTCCCGCGACACCGCGGCAATCGGCGCCCGCCACCAGAATATGCACCGGGGTCGAAATTTGCGCAGCGGCCGTCACGGTTTTGGCGGTCGCTTCGTTGAGCGATGCATTGTTGTGCTCGGCAAGGACCAGCGAGGCCATCAGATGACGCCTCGCTCGCGCAATTTGCCGACGAGTTCTGTGGCGGAGGCCACGCGCGCACCGGCGCGGCGCTTTTCGGGCTCGCGCACCTCGAGCACCTTGAGCCGGGGCGCGGCATCGACGCCGTAATCGGCAACCGTTTTCTCGACGATCGGTTTCTTGCGCGCCTTCATGATGTTGGGAAGCGAGGCATAACGCGGCTCGTTCAAGCGCAAATCCGTGGTGACGATGGCGGGCAGCTTCAAGGAAATTGTTTGCAGGCCGCCGTCCACCTCGCGGGTGACCGCGATGCTGCCCTCTGCGATTTCGACCTTGGCCGCGAACGTGCCCTGGGGCCAGGCAAGCAACGCCGCCAGCATCTGACCGACTTGGTTGCAGTCATCATCAATGGCCTGTTTGCCCAGAATGACGAGGCCCGGTTTCTCTTCGATGGCGATTGCCTTGAGGATCTTGGCAACCGTGAGCGGTTCCAGTTCGCCCTCGTGCTTGACCAGTATCGCGCGGTCCGCACCCATGGCCAGCGCTGTGCGCAACGTCTCCTGAGCGCCGGCTGGGCCGATGGAGACAGCGACGATCTCAGTCACTTTGCCCTTTTCCTTAAGCCTGACGGCTTCCTCGACAGCGATCTCGTCGAAGGGATTGATCGACATTTTGACATTGGTCAGATCGACGCCCGTCCTGTCGGCCTTCACCCGGACGGCGACATTGAAATCGATCACCCGTTTGACGGGGACGAGAACTTTCATTGCGCGAAGATGCCTTGTCTGGGCAGGGCTGATGGCCGGCTCAGTCTCCGTGGCCGTCTTTGCCCCGAAATTGTGCGGTGCAATAACTAAGGGCCAGCCCCGCCCCTGTCAACGAACCGCTCGCGGTCGTAAAGCGGGTTCATTCGTTGCTGCGCGCGGCAGCATGCTGCGTCATTCGGCCGCATAAGAGGCCTATGACTTCACCCCTTTGGCGGTTTCGATGGCGCGGCGGAAACCGACCGGATCGGCGATCGTAGGCAGCGTCACGGCATCCACGCCGGTGCCCTCGATGCGCAAGCGCCCATAACCCCAGATACGGCCGCCAATGCCTTGGAAGACTCTGACGCCCTCGATATTGGGCAATGCGATTTCATCTGTGCGCAGGGATAAGAGACCCGTCTTCTTGACGAAACGGTGCGAAGTGATCCCGATCTCGGTCGTCCATTTGCGGATCATCATGCGCAAAAACACGATCAGCCCGAACGCAAAGAGCAGCAGCGCGGCAAGCATCAACCAGTCGCGGTTGGTTTCGTCGGCGTAGACGACGATCGCGAGCAGCACCAGCAGCGGCGCGATCAGCGCGAGCCACGCTCCCACGCTGTACCACCAATGAAAGCGAGCGACGGCAATGATGCGCTCGCCTTCGCCCAGGGATCTTTGGATGTAGGACATTATTTCCCTTGCAGCGCCTAGATGCGGCGGGAGCATTCCATCGGACGACGGCTAGATCAACGCGTGCGCGCAAAATTCAGTTCCGCATAAGCTATTCCCGCCCCTCGGGGAGGAGGATCTCGCGTTTGCCCTGATGGTTGGGCTTGCTGATCATGCCGTCTTCTTCCATG
>DASQIQ010000146.1:0-2750 GCA_035631495.1 Micropepsaceae bacterium | reverse complement strand
CAAATCGCGCAGCGCAGCTTCGTTTGCGCCGGCGCTGGGATCGTGGATTTCCCCATGAGAAACGACATAGACCGCGTGGCCTTTGCCGAAGGCAAAATTCGCGTTCACGCCCGCGCCGCGCTTGAAGATATCGGCCAGAAGCGGTTTGACGAGGCGCCGGCTGTGCTGATCATAGGTTGCGGGCTCGGCATCGGCGATGACTGTTCCACCCCGGGCGACGAAGCGGCGGATTTCTTCCGCCTCCTGCGGAGAAAGGGCGATCGCGTCCGGCAGAATCAGAATCCGCCAAGCGCCGCGGCGCAGCGCGCCCTGCGCGACCATCGCCGATGAAACGATCTGGCCTTGCAGACCAAGATGCGCGACGTGGCTCGCGAATATGTCGGTGGCATTGTCATCGCCCGCCGACCTTGTGCCGTTTCTTGCCCATGCATCGCCTTTCGCCTGCCAATCGAGCATCCATTGCGTGCGCATGCTCGCGGGCGAATAGAGCACGGCGATTTCGGCCGGGGAGCTGCGGCTGTTGATCAGAAGCGCGCCGATGCCCTCCCGAATCTCACGGAAATAGGGCGCCGCGTCCTTCCCGCGCGCGTCCAATGTACCGTCGTCGCGGAGGAATTTCTTGTCCGGCGGTTCCCAGAGAACGAGTCCCCTGCTGCCGTGAAGGAGCTCATGCCAGACGCGATGCGCGCCTTTGGGCTCTAACCCGAACGATGTCGTTATGATCCTCATTTGGGAGTTGAGCGCGTGAACGATATCGACATTGCCCCCCAGATCGTAAGGCTCGATGAGGTCGACGGCGCCCGCGAGATAAGCGTAGTCGTACCCGCCCCAACCCGGTGTCTGCGCGCCCGTTATCGCCGCCAGAGCTTTTGGGTCCGCGGAGTGAATCGCATCCGTCCCCATCTTGATGGCTCGGGCGAAAGCCACATTCATCCAATCCTTAAAATCCGCCCAGGAGGAAAAATTGCCGTCCGTCCGGCGCATCGCTTGTTCGGTCGTTTCGGGGATCACCGCATCCCAGCTTGCGAAATTTGTTCCCCACTCGCGGTTAAGCGCGCCCAAGCTTCCATATCGTTCGCGCAGCCAGATCCGCATTGCGCCGAGCGAATCTGCGGAAACATCGAAGTCCCAAAACGCAGACGTGTCCGCAATTCCCGGTTCGTCGGCGAGATTGTAGAACAGCGGACGATAGCGCCGATAAACCTGCACCTGCATGACAAGACGGCCGCGGATTTTCTCCAGCCACGCTCCGTCCGAGAGGCTCGGCCGGCGCGTGAACGCCGCAGGGTCGCCGTGGTCCTTCTCGTAAAGTTTGCGCGCCTCGTCAAACGCGGCCGTCGAGCCCAGCATGTGATAGGGCGAGTAGAAATCGGTCGCGATGTTGTCGACATACCAGGGCAAGTTGCTGGCAATCAGGGCGGATGCCTGATCGCCAATCAATTGCTCCCTGACGGAAGGACCGCTGGAAGCGGGCAAGTCGATGCGCTTGGCGATGACTTCGCCGGCCGTGATTCCCAGATTCTTGAGCGCCGCATTCTGCTCGGGCGTGTGCGGCTGCCACATGATGATCTGATAATCCCACCATGGGTCATCGGATTGCGGCGCGGCGGCGAATGCGACAGACGCCGGGACGGCGCTTCCCGCGGCGAGGCACAGAGACAAGGCGATGCTCTTCGCCAGGACGCGCAAAATCGCCCGGCCATGAACAGATCTGCCCGCTCTACGGATCACGCCAAAGACCTCAACGCACTGCACGACTCTATCCCAGATCGGTGTTCCGCCGCATGTCCCCGCGTCGCAAATGGTTAGCGGCGATTCGAACCCACGCTATCTCCATCTCGGATTGAAGTTTGCGGTCAGTTTTCCCGCATCCCCGAAGATCGAAAGGGCCGCTTACGCGAGTGTCGGAGGAATGGCCGTGAGAGCGCGCGTCTACTGGATTTGGCGGTGAATATGGCGACCCGCAACGTCGACATAAAATGGATCGGCGGCGCCGCGACAATCTGGTTTACATTTGCCGCGAGATGAGTTTCGTCGGCGCGGACGGCAGCCATTCGACGGTGGCGAGCGTCTAGGTTTCTGATGGCCCGGCGCTGAGCAGGCATTGCGACACGCTTTGGCGCCAGATTGACCGAATATCAGGACAATTCGGGTCTTGCGGCGCGAGAACGATTGCTCGAAGCGATCCTGGTGGCTTACAATTTGTTCATCTGGGAATGCCGGCTGAGATCGGCTCAGGACGATCTTGGCAGGGGCGCTTACCATGGGTGACCGCCATGACAATTGTCTGGCCGGAAGGAGATGCACACTGTGAACAAGCATTTGCTTAACCGGCGTCAATTTGGCGCGCGTTGTGCGGCCCTCAGCCTATCGGTTCCTGCCTCAAGTGCAATGATTGCAGTCCAAGCACGTGCACAGGATCTTGGCACTGGCGCGGAATCGAACCCTGCGCCGCGCACCGTAAAGTTTCCAAATGGCGCGACCGTCCCGGCGATCGGTCAAGGCAGCTGGCATCTCGGTCAAGGAATGCATCCCCTGTCTCTCGAGGAAGAGGCGATGCGCACAGGCATCGCGCTTGGCATGACGGTGATCGATACCTCTCGAAATTATGGAGACGGCCTTTCCGAGAAATTCGTTGGTCGCGTGATTGCCGGTCGGCGCGACCGTGTATTTCTAGTCTCCAAGGTGCAGGCGGATGAGATTGTCGCAGGTCGGTTCGGGGTTGCTTTCGAGGGGAGTCTCGCTCGTCT